>NZ_JALBYS010000005.1:0-180602 GCF_022678525.1 Serratia sp. PGPR-27
CGATTAAGGTGAGTGGGCGTTTACATCAGTAACCGACCGCGGAGCCTGCCGGGCGACGCACGTCGTTGGCGCCGTACAGGTAGCCTTCACGCACTTTACCGGAAACTGCCGAATCGTTGCCGGAGTTGGCCGGGCTGACGCCCGCCGCGCCCGGCAAACCGACCAGAATCAGTTCGGCGGCGCCCCACGGCGTTTGTTCGACCATCTTATAGCCCATGCCGCTCAGCAGTTTCAGCGTATCGGCGGAAACGCCGCGCTGTTCGTAGTACACCTCATCCGGCAGCCATTGGTGATGGATGCGCGGCGCGTCCACCGCTTCCTGCGGCGCCATGCCGTGGTCGATCACGTTCAACGCGGTCTGCAGGGTGATGGTGATAATGCGCGAACCGCCCGGCGAGCCCAGCACCATAAAGATCTTGTTGTCCTTGGTCACCAGTGTCGGGCTCATCGACGATAGTGGGCGCTTACCGGGGGCAATGCTGTTGGCGGTGCCCTGCACCAGCCCGTACAGGTTTTTCTCGCCCACTTTCACCGTAAAGTCGTCCATCTCGTCATTGAGGAAGAAGCCGGTGCCCGGTGCGATGACGACAGCGCCGAAGCGGCCGTTGACGGTATAGGTGGTGGAGACCGCGTTGCCGTCGTGATCGACAATCGAATAGTGGGTGGTTTCCGGCTTCTCATGCGGCTCCATGCCGGGCTGCACGTTTTCCGACGGCGTGGCCTTGTCCGCGACGATTTTCTTGCGGATCTGCTCGGCGTAGCTCTTGCTCACCAGCCGGTCGATCGGGTTCTTGATGAATTCCGGGTCGCCCAGGTAGGTGTTGCGATCCATGTAGGCATGACGCATCGCTTCGGTCATGGTGTGAATGGCCGCCGCCGAGTTGAAGCCCATGCTTTTCAGATCATAGCCTTCCACCACGTTGAGGATTTCGCACAGCGTCACGCCGCCGGAGCTGGGAGGCGGCGCCGACACGAACTTGTAGCCGCGATAGCTGCAGGTGATCGGCGGCGTTTCGGTGACTTTGTAGTTGGCGAAGTCGGCCGCCGTCAAAATGCCGCCGCCCTGTTTGGCTGCCGCCTCCACCGCCTGCGGGATCTTGCCTTTATAGAAGGCGTCGGTTCCGCCTTTGGCGATGGCCTCCAGCGTGTTGGCCAGATCGGTTTGCACCAGTTTATCCCCCGGCTGCAGCGGACTGCCGTCCGGGCGCAGGAAGATTTTGGCCGATTCGGGATCCTGCTTGAAGCGTGCGATGGTGGTGTCGAGGATATCGGTGTCGGCGCGGGTCAGCACAAAACCTTCGCGCGCCAGCTTGATCGCCGGCGCCAGCACCTGTTCGCGGCTCAGCTTGCCGTACTTCTCACGCGCGGTTTCCATCCCCAGCACGGTGCCCGGCACGCCCGCCGCCAGATAGCCGTACAGGCTGGCGTCTTTTTTCACCTTGCCGTCGGCGTCCAGATACATGTTGGCGCTGGCCGCCGCCGGCGCGGTTTCGCGGAAGTTGATGAAGGTATCGGTGCCGTCCGCTAGGTGGACGGTCATAAAGCCGCCGCCGCCGATGTTGCCGCAGCAGGGGTTAACCACCGCCTGCGCATAGCCGACCGCCACGGCGGCGTCGATGGCGTTGCCGCCCATTTTCAGGATATCCACCCCGACCTGCGAGGCCAGATGCTGCGAGGTGACCACCATGCCGTTTTGGGCCTCCACCGCTGGGTTGGATGCCGCGTACAGGCTGCCGCTGACCAGCAGCGCCGCCATGGTCAGGGGTTTGCTCCATTTCTGTAAAAACATAGTTATTCCTACCCTGTCAGTTTTTTATTGTGTTGTGTTTGCTTGCCGTTACTCGCTTGCAAAGCGCGAGCCAGCGTTATTGATAGTAGCCGCAGATGGGCGTACGCGCGGTGAACAGGGTGGGAAATGTGAGCGGAAACAGGGAAATAAAGCACTGAAGGCGGGCGGGCTGCCCCAAAATGGAGCATAAAAAAACCGGCCGCGGGGGCCGGTTGATTCACTATCAGGCTGAAATTACAGCTTGGCAGCGTTTTCAGACAGGTATTTTGCCACGCCGTCTGGGGAAGCGCCCATACCTGCTTTGCCTTTTTCCCACTGAGCCGGGCACACTTCACCGTGCTCTTCGTGGAATTGCAGCGCGTCAACGGTACGGATCATTTCGTCGATGTTACGGCCGATTGGCAGGTCGTTAACCACCTGAGCACGTACGATGCCGTCTTTGTCGATCAGGAAGGAGCCGCGCAGCGCAACGCCGGCTTCCGGGTGTTCGATGCCGTAAGCTTTCTGGATTTCACGCTTAACGTCAGCAACCATTGCGTATTTCACTTCACCGATGCCGCCTTTGTCGACAGGGGTTTTACGCCATGCGTTGTGAACGAATTCTGAGTCGAAGGAAACGCCAACCACTTCAACGCCACGCTTCTGGAACTCTTCATAGCGGTGATCGAAAGCGATCAGCTCGGAAGGGCATACGAAGGTGAAGTCCATTGGCCAGAAGAACAGCACGGCTGGTTTGCCGTTCAGGTGCTTCTTCAGGTTGAAGTTTTCAACGATTTCGCCGCTACCCAGTACGGCAGCTGCAGTGAAGTCAGGGGCTTGACGAGTTACCAGGACCATAATTACTCCTGTAATAGGTGTTAAAGGGTGGATGTAAAAGCAAGGGCCAGTATAGGGGCCGTGACTTGGTGAATAAAGGGTAAAAGACCAATCGATGAGATAGCTTTCACCTATCAAAGTCGTTGATATATTTTATCGAGCTTTAAAAATAACCTTTTCCCACAAAAGGGCAAGCGGCAAAACGTAAATTCTTGCAAGGCGCAGCAATTTCAAACGCTTGGCCTTGACCTCAGAGCGTTTTTTCCTTCGCCTGCCGCATCATTTGCGGATAAAACTGCCAGAATTGTGTTTCAAGCTGATGATAATGTTGTTCGACATCGGCGAACGAGCCGGCCAGCGCTTCGAGGCGCGGGCGGCGGCTGGCCATGCCCTGCAACACTCGGGCGATGAACGGCAATTCGGCGTAGCGTTCCAGCCAGCGCTCCGGCCACAGATAGCCGTTCAGGTTCTGAAAACGCGGCGGCGTGAGCGGCAGGTAAGGTTCGATCTGGCTGCGGGCTTCCTGGGTAAACTGGTGCAGATCGCGCGAGGGCTCCAGCTGCTGCCAGTGGCGCGCCAAAAAATGGTCCCACACCACGTCGAGGGTGATCGGCGCCACGCGGCGGTAGGGGGCGCTGAAATAGTCGCGGCAGGCTTTGACCTGCGGCAGGCTATCGGTCAACACGTCGACGCGGCGGTGCATCATGATGCCGGCCACCACATCGGGCTGGTAGTCGGCGGCGGGGTTGCCGCGCACGAAGTCGGCCAGCAGGTTGCCCAGCAGCGAGCTGTCCGCCAGCATGGCCAGGTGAAGATGAGCGAGAAAATTCATCCCTCAACTATACCTGAAGTCAGGCAAATCCTCCTTATTTCTTGCCGCTGACCGCCCCCGGCTTTAGACTAGGCCGCCTGTTTTTTACCAACCAGCCCTAAATTGAAGAAGTGAATACCCATGCGCGTCGCTGATTTTTCGTTTGAACTTCCCGAATCCCTGATTGCCCATTATCCCCAGGCCGAGCGCAGCGCATGCCGCCTGCTGCAGCTGGACGGGCCGAGCGGGGCGCTGACGCATGGCGTATTCACCGATCTGCTGGACAAGCTGGAGGCCGGCGATCTGCTGGTGTTCAACAATACCCGCGTGATCCCGGCGCGGATGTTCGGCCGCAAGGTCAGCGGCGGCAAGATTGAAGTGCTGGTGGAGCGCGTGCTGGACGACCATCGCGTGCTGGCGCACGTGCGCGCGTCGAAAGCGCCGAAGCCGGGCGCCGAGCTGCTGCTGGGGGATGACGAGAGCATCGCCGCCACCATGGTGGCGCGCCATGAGACGCTGTTCGAGCTGCGTTTCAACGACGAGCGTGACGTATTCACCATTCTCAACGCGGCCGGCCATATGCCGCTGCCGCCGTATATCGCTCGCCCGGATGAAGATGCCGACCGCGAGCTGTATCAGACGGTTTACAGCGAGAAGCCGGGCGCGGTCGCCGCGCCGACCGCCGGCCTGCATTTCGACGAACCGCTGCTGGCGGCGCTGCGCGCCAAGGGCGTGGAAATGGCGTTCGTGACGCTGCACGTCGGCGCCGGCACCTTCCAGCCGGTGCGCGTGGAAACCATCGAAGATCACGTGATGCACGCCGAATACGCCGAAGTGCCGCAGGAGGTCGTGGATGCGGTGCTGGCCTGCAAAGCGCGCGGCAAGCGCGTGGTGGCGGTGGGCACCACCTCGGTGCGTTCGCTGGAAAGCGCCGCGGCGGCCAGCAAAGAGGCGCTGATTGCGCCGTTCTTCGGCGACACCAGCATCTTTATCTATCCGGGCTATCACTACCAGGTGATCGACGCGCTGGTGACCAACTTCCACCTGCCGGAATCCACCCTGATCATGCTGGTGTCGGCCTTCGCCGGCTATAAAAATACCATGAACGCCTATCAGCAGGCGGTAGCCGAGCAGTATCGCTTTTTCAGCTACGGCGATGCGATGTTCATCAGCCGTAATCCGCAGGCGGAAAACGAATCCGTCGGCGGCTAAATTCCCGGGCTGCGCGCACGGCGCGGCCCCGTTTCAACGACATCAGACTGTTTCTCTGATGCTGGAGGCTTTGTGAAGTACGAACTACAAACTACCGATGGCCGCGCTCGCCGCGGCCGCCTGATTTTCGACCGCGGCGTGGTGGAAACCCCGGCCTTTATGCCGGTCGGTACCTACGGTACGGTCAAGGGCATGACGCCGGAAGAAGTGAAAGAGACCGGCGCGCAGATCCTGCTGGGCAACACCTTCCACCTGTGGCTGCGCCCGGGCCAGGAGATCATGAAACTGCACGGCGATCTGCACGACTTCATGCAGTGGCCAGGTCCGATCCTCACCGACTCCGGCGGTTTCCAGGTATTCAGCCTGGGGGCGATGCGCAAGATCAAAGAGGAAGGCGTGTACTTCCGCAACCCGATCAACGGCGACAAGGTGTTCCTGAGCCCGGAAAAATCGATGGAAATCCAGTATGACCTGGGTTCCGACATCGTGATGATCTTCGACGAATGCACGCCATACCCGGCCGACTGGGACTACGCCAAGCGTTCGATGGAAATGTCGCTGCGCTGGGCGGAGCGCAGCCGCAAGCGTTTCGACGAACTGGAAAATAAAAATGCGCTGTTCGGCATCATTCAGGGCGGCGTTTACGAAGATTTACGTGATGTTTCCGTCAAAGGGCTGGTGGATATCGGCTTTGACGGGTACGCTGTGGGCGGCTTGGCTGTAGGCGAGCCGAAAGAGGATATGCATCGCATTCTTGAACACGTTTGCCCGCAAATTCCGGAAGATAAGCCACGCTATTTGATGGGCGTCGGCAAGCCGGAAGATTTGGTGGAAGGCGTGCGCCGCGGCATCGACATGTTCGATTGCGTCATGCCGACCCGCAACGCCCGCAACGGCCATTTGTTCGTGACTGACGGTGTGGTAAAAATCCGTAATGCCAAGCACAAGGATGATACTTCTCCGCTGGATAAGGACTGTGATTGCTACACTTGTCGCCATTACAGCCGCGCCTACTTGCACCATCTCGACCGTTGCAACGAAATATTGGGTGCTCGACTGAACACGATTCATAACCTGCGTCACTACCAGCGCCTGATGGCGGGTTTACGCCAGGCTATCGAAGAGGGTAAATTAGAGCAGTTTGTTGCGGATTTCTATGGTCGGATCGGCAAGCCGATTCCGCCTTTAAACGCTTGATCTAATAATTGATAACTTAATGAGGGAATTTCAATGAGCTTTTTCATTTCTGACGCCGTCGCATCCGCAGGGGCTCCGGCTCAGGGAAGCCCGTACTCTCTGATCATTATGCTGGTGGTGTTCGGCCTGATCTTCTACTTCATGATCCTGCGCCCACAGCAGAAACGCGCGAAAGATCACAAGAAGCTGATGGACTCCATCGGTAAAGGCGACGAAGTGCTGACCACCGGCGGCCTGATCGGTCGCGTGACCAAAGTGGCCGACACCGGCATCATCGCCATCGCGCTGAACGACACCACGGAAGTGATGATCAAGCGTGACTTCGTGGCGGCCGTTCTGCCGAAAGGTACCATGAAGGCCCTGTAATCTTTTTTCCCGAAGGGAATTGCCGTGCTAAACCGTTATCCTTTGTGGAAGTATCTGATGTTGATCGTCGTGATCCTCGTCGGTCTGCTTTATGCGCTTCCCAACATCTACGGTGAGGATCCGGCCGTACAAATCACTGGCGCGCGCGGCGTCGCCGCCAGTGAAACTACGCTGGACCAGGTCCGTACCGTATTAGAAAAAGACAACATCGCGAGCAAGTCGATTGCGCTGGAAAATGGCGCCATCCTGGCTCGCTTTAAAGATCCTGACGTTCAGCTGCGCGCCCGCGAAGCGCTGGTGACCGAGCTGGGTGACAAATTCGTCGTGGCGCTGAACCTGGCGCCGGCCACGCCGACCTGGCTGGCCATGCTGGGCGCAGAGCCGATGAAACTCGGCCTGGACCTGCGCGGCGGCGTGCACTTCCTGATGGAAGTGGACATGGACACCGCGTTGAGCAAGCTGCAGGAACAGACCATGGATACCCTGCGCAGCGAGTTGCGTGAGAAGGGCATTCCTTACGCGTCTATCCGCAAGCTGGACAACAACGGCGTGGAAGTTCGCTTCCGCGACGATGCGGCCCGTGACCAGGCCATCAGCTACATCGGCCCGCGTCAGCGCGATCTGGTGCTGTCCGCCAACGGCGCCAACACCATGAAAGCCAACCTGACGGACGCCCGTCTGAGCGAAGCGCGCGAATACGCCGTACAGCAGAACATCACTATCCTGCGTAACCGCGTCAACCAGCTCGGCGTCGCCGAACCGCTGGTGCAGCGCCAGGGCGCCGACCGCATCGTGGTTGAGCTGCCGGGCATTCAGGACACCGCGCGCGCCAAAGAAATTCTGGGCGCCACCGCGACCCTGGAGTTCCGTCTGGTGAACACCAATGCGGACGCCACTGCGGCGGCCAACGGCCGCGTGCCGGGCGACTCCGAGGTGAAATACACCCGTGACGGCCAGCCGATCGTGCTGTACAAGCGCGTGATCCTGACCGGTGACCACATCACCGACTCCACTTCGAGCACCGACGAATACAACCAGCCGCAGGTTAACATCTCGCTGGACAGCGCCGGCGGCACGTCGATGTCCAACTTCACCAAGGACAACATCGGCAAGCCGATGGCGACCCTGTTCGTGGAGTATAAGGACAGCGGCAAGAAAGACGCCAACGGCCGTGCGGTGCTGGTGAAACAGGAAGAAGTGATCAACGTGGCGAACATTCAGTCGCGTCTGGGCAACAGCTTCCGCATCACCGGCATCGGCAACCCGAACGAAGCGCGTCAGCTTTCGCTGCTGCTGCGTGCGGGTGCGCTGATCGCGCCGATTCAGATCGTCGAAGAGCGCACCATCGGTCCAACCCTGGGTCAGCAGAACATCACCCAAGGTCTGGAAGCCTGTCTGTGGGGCCTGGTGGCGTCCATCGTCTTCATGGTGGTCTGGTACCGTAAGTTCGGCGTGATCGCCACCACGGCGCTGGTCGCCAACCTGGTGCTGATCGTCGGCGTGATGTCCCTGTTGCCGGGGGCGACGCTGACCATGCCGGGTATTGCCGGGATCGTGTTGACGCTGGCGGTGGCGGTCGACGCCAACGTACTGATTAACGAACGTATCAAGGAGGAGCTGAAGAACGGCCGGTCCGTTCAGCAGGCGATCCATGAGGGCTATAAAGGCGCGTTCTCCAGTATCGTCGACGCCAACATCACCACCCTGATCACCGCGGTCATCCTGTACGCAGTGGGCACCGGTTCGATCAAAGGCTTTGCGATCACCACCGCTATCGGTGTGGCGACGTCCATGTTCACCGCGATTGTCGGTACCCGTGCCATCGTCAACCTGCTTTACGGCGGCAAACGCATTAACAAGCTGTCTATCTGAGGAGTGCGTTGTGGCACAGGATTATACTGTTGAGCAACTCAACTACGGCCGTAAAGTCTACGACTTTATGCGCTGGGACTATTTGGCCTTCGGCATCTCGTTGCTGCTGTTGGTCGCGTCGATCGTCACCATGTCGGTGCGCGGCTTTAACTGGGGTCTGGATTTCACCGGCGGTACGGTGATTGAAATCAACCTGGAGAAGCCGGCTAACCTCGACCTGATGCGCGATACGCTGGAGAAGGCCGGGTTCCAGGATCCGATCATCCAGAACTTCGGCAGCAGCCGCGACGTGATGGTGCGCATGCCACCGGCGACCGGCACCGCAGGCCAGGAACTGGGCAACAAGGTGATCGGCGTGATCAACGACTCGGTGGATAAAAACGCCACCGTGAAGCGTATCGAGTTCGTCGGCCCGAGCGTGGGCAGCGAACTGGCGCAAACCGGCGGCATGGCGCTGCTGGTGGCGTTGATCTGTATCCTGATCTACGTTGGTTTCCGCTTCGAATGGCGCCTGGCGCTGGGGGCGGTTATCGCGCTGGCGCACGACGTGATCATCACGCTGGGCGTGCTGTCGCTGTTCCACATCGAGATTGACCTGACCATCGTCGCTTCCCTGATGTCGGTTATCGGTTACTCGCTGAACGACAGCATCGTGGTTTCCGACCGTATTCGTGAGAACTTCCGCAAGATCCGCCGCGGCACGCCTTACGAGATCATGAACGTGTCGTTGACCCAGACGCTGAGCCGTACGCTGATGACTTCCGGTACTACCCTGATGGTGGTGCTGATGCTGTACATCTTCGGTGGCGCGATGCTGCAAGGCTTCTCGCTGGCGATGCTGATCGGCGTGTCGATCGGTACCGTCTCCTCCATCTACGTCGCGTCCGCGCTGGCGTTGAAACTGGGGATGAAACGCGAGCACATGCTGCAGCAAAAAGTGGAAAAAGAGGGCGCGGATCAGCCTTCGATTCTGCCTTAACCGCCGCAGTATTCAGCGAAATGAGAAGGAGCGCCGCCGGCGCTCCTTTTTTTTGCCTCGAGTTTTCAGTGTTGCTGCACCACCGCCGGTTGGGCGGTCGAAACCAGACTGTGCAGACGGATATAGCCCAGCTGTTCCGGCGTCAGGCCGCTGAAGCGCAGCTCAAAGTCCTGACCGGGTTTCGGCAGCAGCGAGTCGGCGCTGACGATCGGTTGCGACAGCGCCTCGGCGGTCAACGGCCGCCCGGTGGCGTCGTCCAGTTGGCCCCATTCCACCACCGCGTTGAACGGCGGCAGCGTGGCCTGTGAGAGGGTGCGCACATGCAGCTGCGCCTGCGTGCCGTTGGCTTCGCTCTTGATGTGGCTCAGCGAAACGCTCAGCTCGCCGATACCGCTCTGCAAACGGGCGGCGCTGCGGGCCGCCGGCAGCAGGTAGACGCCGTTGTCGGAGTGCTGATTGAGCATATTCTGCCGCTCCAGCGCGGTGGTTTGATCGGTCAGCACGCTCACTTTCTGGTTCAGCGCGGCGACCTGATGGCGCAGTTGAGGGACGGCGGCGTTGTGCGCGCAGCCTGCCAGCAACACGGCGGCGGCGAGCAGGGCGATTTTGGGGTAACAGGTTGTCATGACGGCGATTTCCTATGCTGAATCTCCTGTTATCAGCTTAGTCCGCCCGGAGGGGAAAGTCATATCGGCGCCGCTTCCCGGCTGCGTGTCGCAACAAATGGCCGCCGCCCTTTGTTGTGGCTGCACTTCGGGGTAAACTGCATTTATCTATAAAAACGTTTATCAGGACGTGTTATGCATTGCCCTTTCTGCGCCGCCGTTGATACCAAAGTCATTGATTCCCGCCTGGTGGGGGACGGTTCGCAAGTGCGCCGCCGCCGCCAGTGTCTGGTGTGCAATGAACGCTTCACCACCTTCGAGGTGGCCGAGTTGGTGATGCCGCGAGTGATTAAAAGCGATGAGGTGCGCGAGCCGTTCAACGAAGACAAGCTGCGTCGCGGCATGCTGAAAGCGCTGGAAAAGCGCCCGGTAAGCTCGGACGACGTGGAAAACGCCCTTAACCATATCAAATCCCAACTGCGCGCCACCGGCGAACGCGAAGTGCCGACCAAACTGGTGGGCAACCTGGTGATGGACGCGTTGAAAAAGCTGGATAAGGTGGCCTACATTCGCTTTGCGTCGGTGTACCGCAGCTTCGAGGACGTGCGCGAGTTCGGCGAAGAGATTGCCCGCCTGCAAGACTAAAGGATCTTTCATGCATCACGACGAATTTTATATGGCGCGCGCCTTCGAACTGGCGCGCCTGGGGCGTTTCACCACTGCGCCCAATCCGAACGTCGGCTGCGTTATCGTGCGCGACGGCGAAATTGTCGGTGAAGGCTATCACTTGCGCGCCGGCGAGCCGCACGCGGAAGTGCACGCGCTGCGTATGGCGGGCGACAAGGCGCGCGGCGCCACCGCCTATGTCACGCTCGAACCGTGCAGCCATCACGGCCGCACGCCGCCCTGCGCCGATGCGCTGGTGGCCGCCGGCATAACGCGAGTGGTCGCGGCGATGCAAGATCCCAATCCGCAGGTGGCGGGGCGCGGGCTGTACAAGCTGCAGCAGGCCGGCGTCGAGGTGCGTCATGGCCTGATGCTGGCCGAAGCCGAAGCGGTCAACCTGGGCTTCCTCAAACGCATGCGCACCGGTTTCCCCTATGTACAGCTGAAGTTGGGCGCGTCGCTGGACGGGCGCACGGCGATGGCCTCCGGCGAGAGCCAGTGGATCACCTCACCCGAAGCGCGTCAGGACGTGCAGCGCCTGCGCGCGCAGAGCGCCGCGATCCTCAGCACCAGCGCCACCGTGCTGGCGGACGATCCGTCGCTGACGGTGCGTTGGGATGAGTTGGATGCCGAGACCCAGCGCCTCTATCCGCGCGAAAATCTGCGTCAGCCGCTGCGCATCCTGCTGGACAGCCAAAATCGTATCACCCCGCAGCACCGCGTGGTGCAGCAGCCGGGCGCCACCTGGCTGGCGCGCCTGCAGGCAGATGAACAGGCCTGGCCGCAAGACGTTGAGCAGTTTATCTGCCCGGCGCACGGCGGCGGCGTCGATCTGGTGGTGATGATGATGCTGTTGGCCAAGCGCCAGGTGAATTCAATCTGGGTGGAGGCGGGTGCATCGCTGGCCGGCGCGCTGCTGCAGGCCGGCCTGGTGGATGAGCTCATTTTGTACATCGCGCCGAAACTGTTGGGCGATAATGGCCGTGGCCTGTGCCACCTGCCGGGCCTGGAGCGGTTGGCCGACGCGCCGGAATTCGTCTTTAGCGACGTGCGCCAGGTCGGCCCCGATCTGCGTTTGCGCCTGCGGGCGAAACACTGAATCTCGCGCCCGCGCGCCGGTTTTACAAAAGCGCCGCGCAGGCGATGAAAGAATATGATAGAATCCGCCCCCCTGCGGGGTATTGAACCCATTTTTAAGGAAAGCCCATGAAAGTTATCGAAGGTGTTGTTGCTACTCCAAATGCCCGTGTGGCGATCGCAATTGCACGTTTTAACAATTTCATCAACGACAGCCTGCTGGAAGGCGCCATCGACGCGCTGAAACGCATTGGTCAGGTTGCTGACGACAACATCACCGTTGTCTGGGTCCCGGGCGCTTACGAGCTGCCGTTGACGGCGAGCGTATTGGCCAAAACCGGCAAATACGACGCGGTTATCGCGCTGGGCACCGTTATCCGTGGGGGCACCGCGCACTTCGAATATGTGGCGGGCGAAGCCAGCTCCGGCATCGGCAACGTTGCGATGAATGCCGAAATCCCGGTTGCCTTTGGCGTGCTGACCACCGAAAGCATCGAACAGGCGATCGAACGCGCCGGCACCAAAGCGGGCAACAAGGGCGCTGAAGCCGCGTTGACCGCACTTGAAATGATTAATGTTATCAAAGCTATTAAAGCCTGAATTTAGTTAAGGGGAATTCCGTGAAACCTGCTGCTCGTCGCCGCGCTCGTGAGTGCGCTGTTCAAGCGCTTTACTCTTGGCAGTTGTCTAAAAACGACCTTGCCGATGTTGAACACCAGTTCCTGACGGAGCAGGATGTCAAAGATGTTGACGTCGCCTATTTTCGCGAGTTGCTGTCCGGCGCGGCAGTGAATGCAGGTATGCTGGACGAACTGATGGCGCCATACCTGTCGCGTCAGCTCGAAGAGCTGGGCCAGGTGGAGCGCGCAGTGCTGCGCGTCGCGCTGTTTGAACTGAAAATGCGCGAGGATGTCCCTTACAAGGTGGCGATCAACGAAGCGATCGAGCTGGCGAAAACCTTCGGCGCGGAAGACAGCCACAAGTTTGTGAACGGGGTGCTGGATAAAGTGGCGCCAACCCTTCGCAAGAAAAAGTAAAACATTAAGGCCGGCATTCCCGGCCTTAATTTCTTCTCGTGGAATATCGATATGGCATGCGGCGAATTTGACCTCATTGCCCGCTATTTTGACCGGTTTAAGCGCGTGCGCCGGGATGTACAGTTGGGCATTGGAGATGACTGCGCACTGCTGGCAGTGCCGGAAAAACAGCTGGTGGCCGTCAGTACCGATACGTTGGTGGCGGGCGTGCACTTCTTGCCGGACATCGATCCGGCCGATCTCGGTTATAAAGCGCTGGCGGTCAATCTGAGCGATCTGGCGGCGATGGGCGCCGATCCGGCGTGGCTCTCGCTGGCCCTGACCCTGCCGGAGGTGAACGAGCCCTGGCTGAAGGCCTTCAGCGACAGCCTGTTTGATCAGCTCAACTATTACGGCATGCAACTGATCGGCGGCGATACCACGCGCGGCCCGCTGAGTATGACCTTGACCATTCAGGGCTTGATCCCGGCCGGCCGGGCGCTGACCCGCAGCGGCGCGCGTATCGGCGACTGGATCTACGTGACCGGCACGCTGGGCGACAGCGCCGCCGGTTTGGCGATCCTGCAGGATCGTCTGGCGGTGACGGATACGGCGGCGCGCGATTACCTGATCGCTCGCCATCTGCGCCCGCAGCCGCGGGTGTTGCAGGGGCAGGCGCTGCGCGATCTGGCCAGTTCGGCGATCGACATCTCCGACGGCCTGATCTCCGATCTGAAACACATCCTGAAGGCCAGCGACTGTGGCGCACGCATCGTGCTGGACGAGCTGCCGATGTCGCAGGCGCTGAGCAGCCACGCGGATGCCGAGCAGGCGCTGCGTTGGGCGCTGGCGGGCGGCGAAGATTACGAGCTGTGTTTCACCGTGCCGGAAATCAACCGCGGCGCATTGGAAGTGGCGCTGAGCCACCTCGGGGCCGACTACACCTGTATCGGTCAGATTGGCCCGCTGTCTGAAGGCATTCGCTATTATCGCAACGACGAGGCGGTGGAGCTGGACTGGGGCGGGTTCGACCATTTCAATGCGGAGCCGGGCAACCATGGATGAAGCCAAACGCCGGCTGCGGATGAGCAATCCGTGGCACCTGCTGGCCACCGGTTTTGGCAGCGGTTTGTCGCCGGTGATGCCGGGTACCATGGGATCGCTGGCGGCGATCCCGTTCTGGCTGCTGCTGATCCAACTGCCGTGGCAGCTCTACTCGCTGACGGTGATGTTCAGCATTTGCATCGGCGTCTATATTTGCCACCGCACGGCAAAAGACATGAAGGTGCACGATCACGGCAGCATCGTCTGGGATGAGTTCGTCGGCATGTGGATCACGCTGATGGCGCTGCCGGTCAACGACTGGCGCTGGGTCGCCGCCGGTTTCGTCATCTTCCGCATTCTGGATATGTGGAAGCCGTGGCCGATCCGTTGGTTCGACCGCAACGTGCATGGCGGCATGGGCATTATGGTCGACGATATCATCGCCGGCGTGCTGTCCGCCGGTATCATCTACCTGATTGGCCACCACTGGCCGATCGGGCTGTTCTGACAGACGGGCGCGGCGTTTCGCGCCCGCTTCCCTTTATTCAAATCCCGTCACCCGATGCGGTACGTAAGCCGTCTCCAGTTCCGCCACCTCTTGCGGCGACAGACTCAAATCGACCGCGGCGATGGCGTCATCCAACTGCTCGCTGCGTGACGCGCCGACGATCGGCGCGCTGACCGCCGGTTTGTTCAGCAACCAGGCCAGCGCGATCTGCGCGCGTGAAACGCCGCGTTCTTCGGCGAGGCTGGCGACGCGCTCGGCGATGATGGCGTCGATGCCTTCAGTTTCCTCGTACAGGCTTTTGCCGAACTGGTCGGAGACCAACCGCGCGGTGGTTTCGCCCCAGGGGCGGGTCAGGCGGCCGCGCGCCAGCGGGCTCCATGGCAGTACGGCGATGCCTTCGGCGGCGCACAGCGGGTGCATTTCGCGCTCTTCTTCGCGCTGGATCAGGTTGTATTGATCCTGCATGCTGACAAAGCGCGTCCAGCCGTGCAGATCGGCGGTATACAGCGCTTTGGCGAACTGCCAGGCGTACATGGAAGAGGCGCCGATGTAACGCGCCTTACCGGCTTTCACCACGTCGTGCAGCGCCTCCAGCGTCTCTTCCAGCGGCGTTTCGTAATCCCAGCGATGGATTTGCAGCAAATCGACATAGTCGGTGCCGAGACGGCGCAGGCTGTCGTCGATGGACTGCATGATCTTGGCGCGCGACAAACCGCGCTCCAGGTTGCTCAGCGGGAAATAGACCTTGGTGGCGATAACGACGTCCTCGCGGCGTGCATAGTCGCGCAGCGCCCGGCCGAGGATCTCCTCGCTGCTGCCGTCGGAATAGCTGTTGGCGGTGTCGAAAAAGTTGATGCCGGCTTCCAGCGCCTGTTTCAGCAGCGGGCGGCTGCTCTCTTCCGGCAGCGTCCAGGCGTGATTGCCGCGGTTCGGTTCGCCATAGGTCATGCAACCCAGGCAGATGCGTGAGACGTTCAGATCGGTGTTGCCCAGTTTCAGGTACTTCATGTTTGCCTCCCCATTCACAGCTCAGACAGTAACTGTAGCGCGGATCCCGGAGGGCGGAAACGAAAACGCCCCCGAAGGCGGAGGCGTTTTATCAGGCGCGGGCGTCGATTACTGCGCCAGCCAGGTTTCGATTTGGCGCTGAATGCCGGCGGCGTCCAGCCCCAGATCGGCGCGCAGTTCTTCCTGGGTGCCCTGTGAGACGAAGCTGTCCGGCAGGCCGAGGTTCAGCACCGGCACCGGACGGCGTTTGGCCATCAGCAGTTCGTTGACGCCGCTGCCGGCGCCGCCCATGATGGCGTTCTCTTCCAGCGTGACCAGCGTTTCATGGCTGGCGGCCAGTTCGAGCACCAGCTGCTCGTCCAGCGGCTTGACGAAGCGCATGTCGACCAGCGTGGCGTTGAGCGCTTCCGCCGCTTGCGCGGCCTCCGGCAGCAGGGTGCCGAAGTTGAGAATGGCGATCTTTTCCCCCTGGCGGCGCACCACGCCTTTGCCGATCGGCAGCATGTTGAGCGGCTCCAGCGCCGCGCCGGTGCCGGTGCCGCGCGGATAGCGCACGGCGCTCGGGCCGTCGTTATAGTGATAGCCGGTATACAGCATCTGGCGGCATTCGTTTTCGTCGCTCGGCGTCATGATCACCATGGTCGGGATGCAGCGCATGAACGACAGATCGAACGCCCCCTGGTGGGTCTGGCCGTCGGCGCCGACGATGCCGCCGCGATCGATGGCGAACATCACCGGCAGGTTTTGGATCGCCACGTCATGGATCAGTTGGTCGTAGGCGCGTTGCAGGAAGGTGGAGTAGATCGCCACCACCGGCTTGTAGCCGCCGATCGCCAGCCCGGCGGCGAAGGTGACCGCGTGCTGTTCGGCGATCGCCACATCGAAATATTGCTGCGGATAGTCGCGAGAGAACTGCACCATGCCGGAGCCTTCGCGCATCGCCGGCGTGATCGCCATCAGCGAGCTGTCTTTGGCGGCGGTTTCACACAGCCAGTCGCCGAAGATTTTCGAATAGGTCGGCAGACCGCCGGCGCTTTTCGGCAGCGTGCCGCTGGCGGGATCGAACTTCGGCACCGCGTGGAAGCTGATCGGATCCTTCTCCGCCGGCGCGTAACCGCGGCCTTTCTTAGTCATGATGTGCAACAGCTGCGGGCCTTTCAGATCGCGCATGTTTTTCAACGTGGCGACCAGCCCCTGCACGTCGTGGCCGTCTACCGGGCCGATGTAGTTGAAGCCCAGCTCTTCGAACAGCGTGCCAGGCACCACCATGCCTTTCAGGTGCTCTTCGGTGCGTTTCACCAGCTCCTTGATCGGCGGCACGCCGGCCAGCACTTTTTTGCCGCCTTCGCGCAGGGTGGAGTAAAGTTTGCCGGACAGCAGCTGCGCCAGATGGTTGTTCAGCGCGCCGACGTTTTCCGAGATCGACATCTCGTTGTCGTTCAGCACTACCAGCATGTCCGGATTGATATCACCGGCGTGGTTCATCGCTTCGAACGCCATGCCGGCGGTGATGGCGCCGTCGCCGATCACGCACACTGTGCGGCGGCCCTTGCCCTCACGCTCCGCCGCCACCGCCATGCCGAGGCCGGCGCTGATCGAGGTCGACGAATGGCCGACCGACAGCACGTCGTATTCGCTTTCGGCGCGCCACGGGAAGGGGTGCAGGCCGTTCTTTTGCCGGATAGTGGCGATGCGGTCGCGGCGGCCGGTCAGAATTTTGTGCGGGTAGGCCTGGTGGCCGACGTCCCACACCAGATGATCGAACGGCGTGTTGTAGACGAAATGCAACGCCACCGTCAGTTCGACGGTACCCAGCCCGGAGGCAAAGTGGCCGCTGGAGCGACTGACGCTGTTCAGCAGGTATTGCCGCAGCTCATCGCACAGCTTCGGCAAGCTCTCTTTGGGCAGTGAGCGGAGTTCCTCGGGGTTTTCCGCTAGCGCCAGGGTTGGGTATTTGGCTATATCAAGACTCATTCGATACTCATATCAGAGGAGTTAACGTCACACGTTAATTGTCGCGTTCAATAATGAAGCTGGCTAACGCTCGCAATGGCGCTGTGTTATAAGATTGCGCTGCCAAAGTGTCTAATGCAGCTAATGCTTCCTGATAGAGATCCCACGCTTTTGCTTTCGCGCTGTCAAGCCCGAGCAACGCCGGGTAGGTACTCTTTCCGTGTTGTTGGTCCGCGCCCTGGCGCTTGCCGATCTTTTCAGTCTCGCCGACAACGTCCAAAATGTCATCCTGCACCTGGAACGCCAGGCCAACCGCGGCGGCGTAACGATCCAGCTGCGGCAGCGCCGCTCGCCCGGCTTCGCCGGCGCTCAGCGCGCCCAGGCGCACCGCCGCGCGGATCAGCGCGCCGGTTTTGTGGCGGTGGATCTGTTCCAGCGCCTGCAGATCGACGCGCTTGCCTTCAGCTTCCAGATCCAGCGATTGGCCGCCGCACATGCCGGCGACGCCGCTGGCGGTCGCCAGTTCGGAGACCATCGCCAGCCGATCGCGCAGCGCCACGTCGGGCATCTCGGCATCGGCCAGGATCGAAAACGCCAGCGTTTGCAGCGCATCGCCGGCCAGGATCGCGTTGGCTTCGCCGAATTTAATATGACAGGTCGGCTGGCCACGGCGCAGATCGTCGTCGTCCATCGCCGGCAGATCGTCATGGATCAGCGAGTAGGCGTGGATGCATTCCACCGCCGCCGCCGGCGCGTCCAGGTTGCTCAGCGATACGCCGAACATCTGGCCGGTGGTGTACACCAGGAACGGACGCAGGCGCTTGCCGCCCAGCAAGGCGCCGTGACGCATCGCCGCCACCATGTTGCCGTCGTTGAACGGCAGCGGGGCGATGAAGTCCAGCAGCGCGCGATCGGCCCGCTGGCGGAAAATCTGCAGTTGATCGGCAAAAGCGGCCGATGGGGCGATCTCAGACATGTCGGTTACTCGGCATCCGGTGTGAAAGGCGCCAGCGCCGCATCGTCGGCGCTGTCGTTAAGAAGTATCTGCACACGCTGTTCCGCCTGTTGCAGTTTCTGCTGGCCTTGGCGCGCCAGCTGCACGCCGCGTTCGAATTCGTTCAGCGCGTCTTCCAGCGGCAGTTCGCCCGACTCCAGACGCGTCACGATGCTTTCCAGCTCGCCGAGGGCGCTTTCAAAGCTGGCTGTTTGCTCTGTACTGGCTGATTGTGCTGGTTTTTTCGGCATAATTTTCTTTTTACGTCATCATGTGAACCGTGGCACCAGAGCCTATCCTAGCGGATCTTGATTAGCAAATCATGGCGCTCATGTGTGGTTTTGTGCGCAGAGCGCGGCGATATGGTGATATACTCCGCGCCGTAATTCTTATCTGACAACAAAGACCGCCATGAAGTTTATCATTAAATTGTTCCCGGAAATCACCATCAAGAGCCAATCTGTGCGCTTGCGCTTTATCAAGATTCTCTCGACCAATATTCGCAACGTCCTGAAGCAGTATGATGAAACGCTGGCGGTCGTCCGTCACTGGGATCATATCGAAGTTCGCGCCAAAGATGAAAACCAGCGGCCGATCATCGCCGACGCGCTGACGCGCATTCCCGGCATCCACCATATTCTGGAAGTGGAAGATCGCGCTTATACCGATATCCACCACATCTTCGAGCAGACGCTGGAAGCCTACCGCGCCCAGCTGGAAGGCAGAACCTTCTGCGTGCGCGTCAAGCGTCGCGGCAAGCAGGCGTTCAATTCGCAGGACGTGGAGCGTTACGTCGGCGGCGGCCTGAACCAGCATATCGAGAGCGCGCGCGTTAACCTGACCCGCCCGCAGGTCACGGTAAACCTGGAGATTGAAGACGACAAGCTGATGCTGGTCAAACGCCGCCTCGAAGGCATCGGCGGTTATCCGGTCGGCACTCAGGAAGACGTGATGTCGCTGATTTCCGGCGGTTTCGACTCGGGCGTGTCCAGCTATATGCTGATGCGCCGCGGCTGCCGCGTGCACTTCTGCTTCTTCAACCTGGGCGGCGCCGCGCATGAGATTGGCGTGAAGCAGGTGGCGCACTACTTGTGGAACCGTTTCGCCAGCTCGCACAAGGTGCGCTTCGTCGCCATCGACTTCGAGCCGGTGGTGGGCGAGATCCTGGAGAAGGTCGACGACGGCCAGATGGGCGTGGTGCTCAAGCGCATGATGGTGCGTGCCGCTTCGCAAGTGGCCGAACGCTACGGCGTGCAGGCGCTGGTAACCGGTGAGGCGCTGGGGCAGGTGTCCAGCCAGACGCTGACCAACCTGCGCTTGATCGACAATGCGTCCGATACGCTGATCCTGCGTCCGCTGATTTCGCACGATAAAGAGCACATCATCAAGCTGGCGCGCGAAATCGGCACCGAAGACTTCGCCAAAACCATGCCGGAATATTGCGGCGTGATTTCGAAGAGCCCGACGGTGAAAGCCGTCAAGGCCAAGATCGAAGAGGAAGAGAGCCACTTCGATTTCAGCATTCTCGATCGGGTGGTGAGCGAAGCGAAGAACGTCGATATTCGCTCCATCGCCGAGCAGGCGCAGGAGCAGGTGACCGAAGTGGAAACCGTTGCGGCCTTCGGCGCCGACGAGGTGATCCTGGATATCCGCTCCAACGACGAGCAGGAAGAGAAGCCGCTGCAGCTGGAACAGGTTGAAGTGAAAGCGCTGCCGTTCTACAAGCTGAGCACCCAGTTCGGCGATCTGGATCAGAGCAAAACCTATCTGCTGTACTGCGAGCGCGGCGTGATGAGCCGCCTGCAGGCGCTGTACCTGCTGGAGCAGGGCTTCAGCAACGTGAAGGTTTATCGCCCGTAACGCGGGCAGCGGCGTAAACGAGAGGGGCTGAACTGGTGTTCAGCCCTTTTTTTATCGGCAAGCCGCTCAGTCGCGGAAATCGTACATCCCAGGGATCAGCACCAGCTGCGCGGCGATCTCCGCCGCTTTGGCCTTGCCGAGCAGCAGATCGATCAGCTTCAGCGCAAACTCCATCGCGGTGCCCGGCCCCTGGCTGGTGAGCAGGTTGACGCGCGCGTCATACACCACGCGGCGTTCCATCCATTTATCCGCCGGTATCTGGTCTTTCAGGCCCGGGAAACCGGTCATGTTGCCGACCGGGAACAGATCGTGGTGCTGCAGCACCAACGCCGGCGCCGCACAGATGGCGGCGACGATATTCCCCTGCAGGTGCATCTGCCGCACTTTTTCCACCAGCAACGGGCTGTCGCGGAAGCATTCTGCGCCTTTCAGGCCGCCGGGCAGCACGATGGCGTCGAAAGGCTCATCGACGATCGCCACCAGCGGCGCGTCGGCCAGCAGCTTGACGCCGCGCGAACAAACGATAGTCAGCTCGCCGTCACCGGCGACGCTGGCGGTAGTGACTTTAACGCCCGCCCGCACCAGCAGATCGATGGTGGTGACGGCTTCGGTTTCTTCGCTACCAGGTGCCAGGCAAACCAGCGCCGATACGCTCATATTCATTTTCCTTTCGTTTAATCAATTCAAACAGCCGCGCATTCTCCGGCAGCGTGAGGCCGTGACTGCGCGCACGGCGCAGCAGGTAGCCGGTGATGTAGTCGATCTCGGTATGCCGCTGGCTGCGGATATCCTGCAGCATCGACGAAACGTTGTCGGCGGTGCTGTGGATCACGTCCATCACATATTGCATCAGGCCTTCGCAGGAGGTGTGGTAGCCCTCCATCGCCATCACGCTGGCGACTTCACGACACAGCGTTTCGATCTGCTCCGGGTAGCGCTGCAGATCGCCGTTGCGGCAGCCGTACAGCGCCGTCAGCGGGTTGATCACGCAGTTGACCGCCAGCTTGCGCCAGTTGGCCGAGGCGATGTTGTTGTGCCAGGCGACGTCGGGCAGCGCCTGATGCAGCACTTCCGCCAGGTGGCTGAAGTGCTGGGCGGCCGGTGAGGTGGGGCCGATGTGGGTGATGCCGGTGGCGACGTGGATAATGGTGCTGCCTTCGTGGCGCGCGGCGTGGGTGGTGGTGCCCTGCAAGATGGGCTGGCCGTTCGGCGGCAGCTCCTCCTGAGTGCCCATGCCGTTGTGCAGCAGCAAGATGGCGCAGCGGGGGTTCAGCTTCGGCAACAGCGCGCCGACCGCGCTGGATACCTGCCAGGCTTTCAGCGTCACCAGCAGCAGCTCGCTCTGCGCGAGGTGCTCCGGATCGTTGGTGGGCAAATTGCGATTAAACGAGACGCCTTCCGGCTCTATCACGTTCACGGCGCAAAAAGGCTGCGGCACTCTTAGCCATCCCTGTACATCGTGGCCCTGCTGATACAGCCGGGAGAGCCACAGTTGTCCGAGCGCGCCGCAACCAAGAATGGTTATTTTCATTCAGTCTCCTTGGAAACACGGGAATACCGCTCAATTACCGTGATCTAACTATAGGCTTTATGGCAGCCTGAAGCGCTATCCCTGCGTGCGTTCAGCAGATTTTGTCTGAGGCGGCAAAGCGGTTATCATGCTCGGCATCAAAATCGCCTAAGCTATTAGGCACTCATTCAGGAGGAAGAAGTATGCCATCTTTCGACATCGTTTCCGAAATTGATATGCAGGAAGTGCGTAACGCCGTTGAGAACGCCACCCGCGATCTCGGCACCCGCTGGGATTTTCGCAACGTGCCGGCCAGCTTTGAGCTAAACGAGAAAAACCAAAGCATCAAGGTTGCCACCGAGTCTGATTTCCAGGTGCAGCAGTTGCTCGACATTCTGCGCGAAAAGCTGAGCAAGCGCAGCATCGACGGCGCCGCGCTGGAGATCCCGGAAGAGTTTACCCACAGCGGTAAAACCTACAGCGTGGAAGCCAAGCTGAAGCAGGGGATTGAAACCTCTGTAGCGAAGAAAATCGTCAAGCTGATCAAAGACAGCAAGCTGAAGGTGCAGGCGCAGATCCAGGGCGAAGAAGTGCGGGTGACCGGCAAGTCACGCGACGATTTGCAGAGCGTGATGGCGTTGGTGCGCGGCGGCGATCTGGGGCAGCCGTTCCAGTTCAAGAACTTCCGCGATTAATCTCGACGGGGCCGCCCCCGTTTCTTTACAGCGAATTGACCAGCGCTTCCAACTGACCGCGATTGGTCTGCTTGGTGTCCACCTTGACGTAGGCGCTGCGCTCTTCCGGCACCACGATCGCCTCGGCCACGCCGGGCTGCGCCTTCAGGCGGCTTTCCAGCGCCGAATCCTTCACCGCCAGTTCAGACAGCGTGATGCGCAGGCTGCTGACATACGGCGGTTCTTTCATGGTGCTGCTGACCAAGAACCAGACGGCGGCCAATACCGCGCCGGCGATAAACACCAGGCCTGCCCCCTGCAAACCGTACAGCCAGCCGCCGAGGCTGCCGCCGATCGCCACGCCGATAAACTGGCTGGTGGAGTAGACCCCCATCGCGGTGCCCTTATAGCCGGCCGGTGATTCTTTGCTGATCAGCGAAGGCAGAATGGCTTCCATCACGTTGAAGGCCATGAAGAACAGCTGCACGCCGGCGATGATGCCCCACAGGTGCGCGCCGGAGAGCCACAGCAGCACTTCGGCGCAAAACAGCACCGCCACGCAGCCCATAAACACCTGCTTCATGCGGCGATATTTTTCGGCATAGATGATGAAAGGCACCACGGCGGCGAACGACACCAGCATGGTCACCAGGTAGACGATCCAGTGTTCGCTGGCCGCCAGCCCGGCTTTCTCCATCGCCAGCGGCAGCGCCACGAAGCTCGACATCAGCAGGATATGCAGACACATGATGCCGAAGTTGAGCTTCAGCAGGCGCGAGTTGCTCAGCACTTTGCGGAAACTGCCGCGCACGATGCTGGACTCGCGGTTCAACAGGTGAGTATCGGCGGAAGGCACCACCGCCAATGTGATGGCGATGCCGGCCAGCGCCAGCACGGCGATCATCCAGAACAGCGCATGCAGGCCGAAGGCGTGGGTAATTATAGGGCCCAGAACCATGGCGATGGCGAAGGTGATGCCGAAGCTGACGCCGATGAACGCCATCGCTTTGGTGCGGTTCTGCTCGCGGGTCAGATCGGAGAGCAGCGCCATTACCGCGGCGGCGATCGCGCCGGAGCCTTGCAACGCGCGGCCGAGGATCACACCCCAGATAGAGTCGGTCGCGGCGGCGATCACGCTGCCGAGGGCAAAGATCAGCAGGCCGCCGACGATCAGCGGCTTACGGCCGATGCGATCGGACACCAGACCGAACGGGATCTGAAACACCGCCTGCGCCAGGCCGTAGATGCCGATGGCGATGCCGATCAGCGCTTCGCTGGCGCCGTTGAGCGCCATGCCGTAGGTGGTCAGCACCGGCAATACCATAAACATGCCGAGCATGCGCAGGGAGAATACGGTGCCCAATCCCCAGGTAGCGCGGCGCTCCTGCGGGGTCATTGAATTATCGTTCACATCAAACCTCGGTAAAAACCATGCCATCAGACGTTGAGACAGCGCCTGATGGCATGATTTCTGTAAAGCTGCGTCATTTTAGTGTGCGGGGCAGGGGGGGTAAATCGAATGTTGTTTAACAGATATTACAGTTTGGCCGCTTTTCGGCGTGACAAATAAAATGGGCCGCAAAAGCGGCCCATTCACAGATGATTTGGCTTACCAAACGTAGGTCACCAGCGCTTCAGGCGCCGCCGTGGCGCTGAAGTCGATCGACATCATCACGCTCAGCGAGGTGATGGCGACGATGGAGAACACGAACAGTTTGCGCGCCCAGACGCTGTCGTTTTCGGTTTTATAACCGCGCAGCGCCATGCCCAGCCACCATACGCTCACCGCCGCAGCGACGATCAGGTATTTGTAGCCGGCGTAGCCCACCAGGGTCAGCATCAGCGTGGCGATCATAAATGCCAGGATGTAGACCGTGATGTGGTTCTTGGCGACGGAAATGCCTTTCACCACCGGCAGCACCGGAATGTTGGCCGCCTGGTAATCTTTAAAGCGGAAGATAGCGATCGCATAAGAATGCGGCATCTGCCACAGGCTAAAGATAGCCAGCAGGATCAACGCGCCGGCGTCGAACTCGTTGGTGACCGCGCAGTAGCCGATAACCGGCGGCGCGGCGCCCGACAAGCTGCCGATCAGCGTGCCGTAGACCGAATGGCGTTTCATGTACAGGCTGTAAACGCCGACATAAACCACGAAGCCCATCACCGCCAGCCACATGGCCAGCGGGTTGGCCGCGATATACAGCAACGCGAAGCCCGCAATACCCAACACGGTCGCATAAACCAGGGTGACACTCGGCGCGATCAGGCCTTTTACCAGCACCCGATTCTTCGTTCTCTCCATTTTCTTGTCGATATCGCGGTCGATGTAGTTGTTAAACACACAGCCCGACGCGACCACCAACGAGACACCCACCAGGGTGGCGAGAAACAGGGGATAGTCGATGCTCCCTTTGGAAGCGAGCAGGAATCCCCCAACGACAGAAATTAAATTGCCGAAAATAATTCCTGGTTTAGTGACTTGCAGGTATTGCTTAATCATCACGTGCAGCTCAGCTCTTAATCGACCATCATATTGATGTTGAGGTTGTACATAATCCAGAGTGAACCTACAACAACGATACCGATGATCATAGCGGTGAACAGCAATGCCACCAGGTTCCAGCGCTCTTCCGATGAGGTGTTCATGTGCAGGAAGTAAACCAGGTGAACAATCACCTGGATAACCGCCATACCGACAACAACCGCCAGGATGGTTGAATGAGAGGCAGTGCCGTTCATTACCATCGCAAATGGAATTACCGTCAGGATGATCGACAGGATAAAGCCGATCAGGTATGACTTCACGCTGCCGTGGCTTGCGCCGCCGTGAGAGGTTTCATGGGATGAATGGCTCATTACATAACCCCCAGCAGGTAGACAACGGTAAATACGCAGATCCAGACCACGTCCAGGAAGTGCCAGAACAGGCTCAGGCACATCAGACGGGTTTTGTTGGTCGCGGTCAGGCCGAACTTGCTCACCTGAATCATCAGCACGATGATCCAAATCAGGCCGGAAGTCACGTGCAGACCGTGGGTGCCGACCAGCGCGAAGAAGCTGGACAGGAACGCGCTGCGATCCGGCCCGAAGCCTTCGGCGATCAGGTGATGGAATTCATAGATTTCCATCGCCACGAAGCCCAGACCAAACAGGAAGGTCAGGAACAACCAGGTGTTTACACCGCCAACTTTACCCTTGTTCATGGCGATCATCGCCATGCCGTAGGTGATGGAGCTGAACAACAGCAGGAAAGTTTCGACCAGGACAAACTTCAGGTCGAAGATGTCTTTGCCTGAGGGACCGCCAGCGGTCCCGTTCACCAGGACTGCATAAGTCGCGAACAAGCTCGCAAACAAAATACAGTCGCTCATCAGGTAGATCCAGAATCCGAAGACTTTGGTCTCTCCCGCGTCGTGGTGCCCATGCTCTGCATGGGCTGCGTTATGATTGGTCAGAGTTTCAGTTGACATGGTTCACGCCTGCTTTACGGATTTGTTCGTAGTGTTGGTTCTCAATGCGCTCGATTTCATCAACCTGCACATAGTAGTCAACATCGTGATCGAAGCTCTTGCCGATCCAGACAACGATCATACCGATGAAGCCGGCCAGAGCCATCCACCAGATTTCCCAAATCATTGCGAAACCGAATACCAGGCTGAAGAAGGCGATGATAACGCCGGCGCCGGTGTTCTTAGGCATATGAATCGGTTCGTATTTAGCCGGTTTCTTATAAGCTTCGCCTTTTTCTTTCATGTCCCAGAATTCATCGCGGTCATGAATCTGCGGCACTACGGCAAAGTTATAGAACGGCGGTGGAGACGAGGTTGACCACTCCAGAGTACGAGCACCCCATGGGTCACCGGTCAGATCGCGGTTTTGTTCGCGGTCACGGATACTGACGAAGATCTGGGTCAGCTGGCACAGGATGCCGCAGGCGATCAACGCCGCACCGCCGGCTGCAACCAGCAGCAGAGGGTGGAACTCAGGGTTGATGTTCTGGCTGATACGACGGGTCATGCCCATAAAGCCCAATGCGTACAGCGGCATGAAGGCGGTGAAGAAGCCGATGATCCAGAACCAGAACGCGCGGATGCCCCATTTTTCGTTCAGCGTGAAGCCGAAGGATTTCGGGAACCAGTAGGTCAGGCCCGCGAAGCAACCGAACACCACGCCGCCGATGATGACGTTGTGGAAGTGTGCGATCAGGAACAGGCTGTTGTGCAGCACGAAGTTCGCGCCCGGCACCGCCAGCAGAACGCCGGTCATACCACCCACGGAGAAGGTGATGATGAAGCCAACGGTCCACAGCATTGCGGAGTTGAGCTTGATGCGGCCCTGATACATGGTGAACAGCCAGTTGAAGATTTTCACCCCGGTCGGGATGGAAATGATCATGGTGGCGATACCGAAGAAGGCGTTAACGTTCGCGCCGGACCCCATGGTGAAGAAGTGGTGCAGCCAGACGATGAACGACAGAACGGTGATCGCGATGGTTGCCCATACCAGTGAGGTATAGCCGAACAGGCGTTTTCTGGAGAAGGTCGCGGTGACTTCGGAGAATACGCCGAACACCGGCAGAACCAGAATGTACACCTCTGGGTGACCCCAGGCCCAAATCAGGTTGATGTACATCATCATGTTGCCGCCCATATCATTGGTGAAGAAATGGGTGCCCAGATAGCGATCCAGGGTCAGCAGCGCGATGGTGACGGTCAGAATTGGGAAAGAAACGATGATCAGGACGTTGGTGCACAGCGCCGCCCAGGTGAACACCGGCATCTTCATCATAGGCATGCCAGGGGCACGCATCTTCAGAATGGTGGCGAAGAAGTTCACGCCGGTCAGCAGGGTACCCAGACCGGAAATCTGCAGACTCCAGATCCAGTAATCGACCCCGACGCCAGGACTGTACTCTTTACCCGACAGCGGCGGATACGCCAGCCAACCGGTCTGAGCGAACTCACCGACCCCCAGGGAGATGTTGATCAGCACCACACCCACCACGAAGAACCAGAAGCTCAGGGAGTTCAGGAACGGGAAGGCGACGTCGCGCGCACCGATTTGCAGCGGCACCACAACGTTCATCAGGCCAACCACGAAAGGCATCGCCATGAAGAAGATCATGATGACGCCGTGCGCGGTGAAGATCTGGTCGTAGTGGTGCGGCGGCAGGAACCCGGCTTCGCCGGCGGACGCCAACGCCTGCTGGCTACGCATCATGATGGCGTCGGCAAAGCCGCGCAGCAGCATGACCATCGCCACGATGATGTACATGATACCAATTTTTTTATGGTCGACCGAAGTCAGCCATTCGCTCCACAGCCACTTCCATTTACCGAAATACGTCAGCAGCGCCAGCACTGCCAGGCCCCCGACAATAATTGCGGCTACGGTGACCATGATGATCGGTTCGTGGTACGGAACCGCATCAAGTGTTAATTTTCCCAACATCAGTTATTCCTCGGCTCCGGCGTGAGCAGCATGTTCACCCATGTCCATACCTTGGCTCATGTCCATGCCTTCGTGCGCGCCAGCGCCCTTGTGCATATCCATGTCGCCCATGAATTTGGCAATTGTTTCTTTGAACAAATTCGGTTTGACAGCGGCAAAGTACTCAACCGGGTTGTTTTCACTCGGCTCTGCCAGTTTGTTAAAGTCGTCGGTGGTGTTCAGGTTTTTAGACGATGCCTTCACCTTGGCCACCCACTGATCGAAGTCGCCTTCGGTCGGGGTAACGATCGCGGTGAATTTCATACCGGAGAAGCCTGCGCCGCTGTAGCTGCTGGAGATGCCTTTGTAGGCACCGGCTTCGTTGCCGATCAGGTGCAGTTTGGTCTGCATGCCGGCCATCGCATAAATCTGTCCACCCAACTGCGGGATAAAGAACGAGTTCATTACCGAGTTAGAGGTGATCTTGAATTCGACTGGAACATCTTTCGGGAAAGCCAGCTCATTAACGGTCGCAATGCCTTGTTCCGGGTAGATGAACAGCCATTTCCAGTCGAGCGACACCACTTCGATCGTCATCGGCTTCTTGTCAGTGACAATCGGCTTGAACGGATCGAGTTCGTGGGTGGTCTTCCAGGTAATGGTGCCAAGGATGGCGATGATAATGATAGGAATGGTCCAGACGACCGCTTCGATCTTGTTGGAGTGGGCCCAGTTCGGACTGTACTTGGCGTCTTTGTTGGAAGCGCGATACTTCCAGGCAAAGGCGAACGCCATGAAGATAACTGGCACCACTACGATCAACATCAACGCGATTGCAGTGATAATCAGTGTCCGTTGCTCAACACCAATTGCTCCTTTGGGATTCATCAAAACCATATCGCAGCCACTGAGCAATACAGTGCCTGCGATTAATGACAGCATCCCAATACTTTTATTGTATTTCTTAAGTCTCATCTAACGACCTCAATAACAAAGGCTCAATTGTCGTTTCATGTGTGCGGGCATTTTACGGGAAGGTTGCAGTACTGTAAACATGCTTAAGGGAGTGTCAGCGGCTTGTTGACACTTTCTGTTAAGGGGGTCACAGATGTAACCCTGCGTGACAATTTACCAATGACAACAACGCGTTGGCACGCTGAATCGTGACGAGCAGCCCGTATGTTAAGGAAAACTAAAGGTATGATGAATTTGGCGAAGAAATGCGCGGCGGGGAAATACGCAGAAAAGGTTTATTTAATGTAAAATAATTGTGTCTTAAAGGTGAATTTAATTTTATTTCCGAGTGCGGCAGTCGGATAAAAAAATAATTTCCGCGCCGATTATCTTTTTTTACCGAAATAAATATTCCCCCGGATCGCTTTTTTTTCGGCCGGCGAAATCACCGGCCGTTCAGATTATGCCAAACGGGTGCGGCGCAGGGCGAGGTAATCCAAAGTACTGCCCATGGCGACGCCGAGCAGGCTCAGCGCGGCGCCGACCTGCAGCAGCCGATCGGCCAACTGTGGGGCCTGCGTCCAATCCAGCGCATTGGCGATAAGCAACAGCAACCACAGGCCCAACAGCGAACAGCCTAGCGTCAGCAAGCGCAGCGCCCAACGGTAAGATTCTGAAAACTCGGTGCGCGGCATAAAATTGCCATGCTGCTGGGTGTGCTCCAACGTCTGACGACAGATACCGAGCAGCAGCAAGCCGGGCAGGGCAGCGGCGATAGAGAACAGGTAGAACAACGGCCAACCGTGGGCTTCAACGAACCAGCCGGCGATCGGGCCGACATAGACGCGCCCTACGGCGGACAACGCCGACAGCAGCGCGAACTGGGTGGCGGAGAACGACCGGTTGCACAGCGTCATCAGCAGCGCCACGAAGGCCGCGGTGCCCATGCCGCCACACAGATTTTCGAGGAAGATGGCGCTGCCCATGGTGAGCAGGCTCTTGTCGGTCACCGCCAGGATCCAATACCCGAGATTGGAGACCGCCTGCAGGACGCCGAACAGCATCAGCGCGCGGAACAGGCTGAGACGCTGCATCAGCACGCCGCCGAACAGGGCGCCGACGATGGTCGCGAACAGGCCGAGGGTTTTGTTCACCAGCCCGACTTCACCGGCGTCGAACCCCACGCCGCGGATCAGGAAGGTGGTACTCAGGCTTCCGGCGAAGGCGTCGCCCATTTTGTACATCACGATCAGCAGCAGGATCAGCCAGGCGTTGTTGCGGCCGAAGAAATCGCGCAGCGGCGCGACGACCGCCTGTTCCATGGTGCGCGGCGCCGGGATGCTTTCGTCCGGCTCCGGCGCCAACAGCGTGGCGGCCACGCCGATCAGCATCAATCCGGCCATCAGCCAGTAGGTGGCTTGCCAGCCGAAATAGCGATCCGCCAGCCACAGCGCCAGGCCGCCGGAAACCAGCATCGCCAGCCGATAACCCAGCACCGAGATCGCCGCGCCCGTGCCGCGTTCTTCGGCTTTCAGCAGATCGGTTTTATAGGCGTCGAACACGATATCTTGCGAGGCGGAGCAGAACGCCACCAGCACCGCCAACGCCGCCAGCCACCACAGGTGCTGCGCGGGCTGCATAAAGCCCATCGCCACAATCGCCGCCACCAGCAACAGCTGGCTGATCAGCAGCCAACCGCGCCGCCGCCCGAGAAACGGCGGGGTATAGCGGTCCATGAACGGCGACCAGAGGAATTTGAAGACGTAGGCCTGGCCTACCAGCGAGAAGATGCCGATGGTTTTCAGATCGATATTTTCGACGGTCATCCAGGCTTGCAGCGTGCCGGAGGTCAATGCCAGCGGCAGACCCGACGCGAAGCCCAGCAGCAGCAGAATGGCGGAGTTACGCTGGGTGAAGATGTTCAGATAGTGTTTCGACATGAGTTCCCTGTCTGCGCCGCCCGATCCGCCGGGCGGCGCCAGGCGCGCCGATTAGCGCGCGTTTTGCTTGATGAAATCGTTGACGCTGGTGTCCTGAGCCATGTCGGCGATCACGTCGCCCAGCACGGAGTTGACGGCGTCGGTGATCTTCTCGTTGGTCGCCGTAAAGGCGCCCTGCACGTTATAGGTCGAGCGGTAATTCTTCACCTGCTTGTTGCCGTTCTTCGCCTGGGCGATGATCGAGATGTCGGCTTTGGTGGTGATGTTGTAGCGCAGGTTACCTTCGGCGACGTCCGCGTACAGGTTATTGACGACGATTTGCAGCGCCACCGGGCCGTCGGCACCGATCATGTAGCCGCGTGCGCCCATCTGTTTCTCCAGCACTTCCTGCAGCAGGAAACGCAGATCGCGCGATGGCGTCAGCGTGACCAACTGGCCGTCGCGGTTCACCTTGGCCAGCGCCTGGTCGGTGCGCTGATCCGCGCCGTTGATGCTGACAGTGATGCCCTGCAGGGTAGGATCCTGCTGCGGCAGAACGATTTTCGGCGTGACGTTCAGGGTGTTGCTGCTGGTCGCGCAGCCGGCCAGCAGCAGGGCGGCCAGCAAAGGAAGACAAAGTTTCTTTAACATGTTTTCTGTCTCATTCTCGATGGATTTAGCAATAATCAGAGCGGGATAGCCGACAACAAATTGCCGACATCATAGCATCGCCGCCGTGCGGTGGAAGCGCGGAAGGCGCCTGAGTGACAAATTTTTACCTGCCGTTGATAAAAACACGCTTTTTTGGCCCGCTCAATCGGATAATCCCCCAAGCGGCGGGGATGGCGCTCATCATTTGACCGCAGAAAAGAGAAATTTGTCCCGGCGATGGTCTAAACGGGGGAAAACCGGCTAATATTGAACTAGATGGGCACGGTCCTCTGCCGGTGTTGTAAGGAGATCCTATGATTCGCGAGCAAATAGAAGCAAAGTTAAGGGCGGCGTTTGAGCCCGCGTATCTGGAAGTCGTTGATGAAAGCTATCGTCATAACGTTCCGGCGGGTTCAGAAAGCCATTTCAAAGTGGTATTGGTCAGCGATCGCTTCGTCGGCGAACGTTTTTTGACGCGCCACCGCTCCATCTACGGCGTATTGTCGGAGGAGCTGGCGGACGGCGTACACGCGCTGGCGCTGCACACCTATACGCTCAAAGAGTGGGAAGGTCTGCAGGATACCGTGCCGGCCTCGCCGCCGTGCCGCGGCGCCGGCACGCTGGCCTGAGGGGGAAATTTTCAGGTATCAGTGGAACTTTGCCCTTGAATTAGGGTATTACTACTGACGAATTTTGAAACGGCCTGCGGGCCGTTTCTGTTTTTGACGACGACACGGCCGACGCGCAATGTGGCCAACGTTCGGTCTGTTTTGGCGGCCTTTGGGCGATCGAATCGGCAAAAGTGTGAGTTTTAGCGCGCCTGCGCCGCCTAGCTTTCCTCGACTCGCCACGCATGCGCCGCTATAATGTCGCGTCTTATTTTTCCGGAATGGTTTCGGGACGCTTCTGTCATCAGGGAACTCGGTTCTTATCTGTAGCCGTCCTGGTTCTTGGAACGGAGTTGACCGAGCACTGTGATTTTTTTGAGGTAACAAGATGCAAGTTTCAGTAGAAACCACTCAAGGCCTTGGGCGCCGTCTCTCTATTACTGTACCGGCTGATACTATCAAGCAGGCGGTGAAGAAAGAGCTGATCAACGCAGCGAAAAGCGTGCGTATCGACGGCTTCCGCAAAGGCAAAGTGCCGATGAACATCGTGGAACAGCGTTACGGCGCCTCTGTTCGTCAGGACGTGCTGGGCGAAGCGATGCAGCGCAGCTTCGTTGACGCGATCATCAAAGAAAAGATTAATCCGGCCGGCGCACCAAACTACGTGCCGGGCGAGTACAAAGAAGGTGAAGACTTCACTTTCGCCGTTGAATTCGAAGTGTATCCAGAAGTTGAGCTGAAAGGCCTGGAAAACATCGAAGTCGAAAAACCCGTAGTTGAAGTGAACGACGAAGACGTCGACGCGATGCTGGATACCCTGCGCAAGCAGCAGGCCACCTGGAAAGAAACCGATCGCGCGGCGGAAGCTGAAGATCGCGTGACCGTTGACTTCACCGGTTCTATCGACGGTGAAGAGTTCGAAGGCGGCAAAGCGTCCGACTTCGTGCTGGCAATGGGCCAGGGCCGCATGATCCCAGGCTTCGAAGAAGGCCTGGTCGGTCACAAAGCGGGCGAAGAGTTCTCCATCGACGTGAACTTCCCGGAAGACTACCATGCGGAAAACCTGAAGGGCAAAGCGGCCAAATTCGCTATCGTGCTGAAGAAAGTTGAAGAGCGCGAGCTGCCGGAACTGACCGAAGAGTTCATCAAGCGTTTCGGCGTGGCGGACGGTTCCGTTGCCGGCCTGCGCACCGAGGTTCGCAAGAACATGGAGCGCGAGCTGAAAGGCGCCGTGCGTAACCGCATCAAGTCTCAGGCGATCGAAGGCCTGGTGAGCGCGAACGAAATCGACGTGCCTGCTGCCCTGATCGACGGCGAAATCGACGTGCTGCGTCGTCAGGCTGCACAGCGTTTCGGCGGCAACGAGAAGCAAGCGCTGGAACTGCCACGTGAACTGTTCGAAGAGCAAGCGAAACGCCGCGTAGTGGTTGGCCTGCTGCTGGGTGAAGTGATCAGCACCAACGATCTGAAAGCTGACGAAGACCGCGTGAAGACGCTGATCGAAGAAATGGCCTCCGCCTACGAAGATCCGAGCGAAGTCATCGAGTTCTACAGCAAAAACAAAGAGCTGATGAACAACATGCGCAACGTGGCTCTGGAAGAGCAAGCGGTTGAAGCCCTGCTGGCGAAAGCGAAAGTGACTGAAAAAGCCACTACCTTCAGCGAGCTGATGAACCAGACTCAACAGGCGTAATGCCGGCGTGCCGGGCGCGATGAACGGCGCCCCCGGTTTCGCCTGGCGAACCGGCGCACGATGAAAAAGCCCGCAACCTCAGGTTGCGGGCTTTTCTTTTTGCCACGTTGCTGATTAATCTCAGGTTAAGCGGGATAATATGCACTATATTTACCCTGTTGCCTGGGGAACTGGCTGGCATGATAAAGGTCAGAATAACGGCATCGTTTCCGGCGCGCGGAGAAAATCGGCCTCTGGGCTTGAAATCGCGCCGGGCTCCCCCCATCTGTAAAGAATAATTCTGGGGCTGTTTGCCAAAGTGCGCGGGATAAAACAACCGTCGGGTACGTGCGGCGCGGGTCGAATGCTTGAGCATAGTCATCATGGCCGTTCTCAAGTAGAATCGGCGTATTAGGGTGACACCCTGGCCGCCAAGGCAATTTCTATTAGGAGACGGTAATGTCATACAGTGGCGAACGAGATCAATTTGCACCGAACATGGCGCTGGTGCCGATGGTGGTAGAGCAGACTTCACGCGGGGAGCGTTCTTACGACATTTATTCCCGCCTGCTGAAAGAGCGCATCATTTTCCTGACCGGCCAGGTGGAAGATCACATGGCCAACCTGATCGTGGCGCAAATGCTGTTCCTCGAAGCGGAAAGCCCGGAAAAAGACATTTACCTCTACATCAACTCGCCGGGTGGGGTAATTACCGCGGGCATGTCGATTTACGACACCATGAAGTTCATCAAGCCGGACGTCAGCACCATCTGTATGGGCCAGGCGTGCTCGATGGGCTCCTTCCTGCTGACCGCGGGCGCCAAAGGCAAACGTTTCTGCTTGCCGAACTCGCGCGTGATGATTCACCAGCCGCTGGGCGGCTACCAGGGCCAGGCGACGGACATCGAAATCCACGCGCGTGAAATCCTCAAGGTGAAAGCGCGCATGAACGAACTGATGGCCGAGCATACCGGCCAGCCGCTGGAGCAGATCGAGCGCGATACCGAGCGCGATCGCTTTATGACCGCGGAAGAAGCCGTGGAATACGGCCTGGTTGACGGCATTCTGACACACCGCAGCTAGAACCACGCGGCGCCGATGGACTATAGTAATCAGAGTGGGCAGGGGCTCGTTCTGTTGCGGCCCCTCGGCGTTCCCGATATGAGTTTGGGCGCACTGCCGCCGTGATTTTCCTGCGGGACAAGACTAAAGAAGAGGTTTGACTGATGACAGATAAGCGCAAAGACGGTTCAGGAAAGCTGCTGTACTGCTCTTTTTGCGGCAAAAGCCAGCATGAAGTGCGTAAGCTGATTGCCGGGCCGTCAGTGTATATCTGCGATGAATGTGTCGATCTGTGTAACGACATTATTCGCGAAGAGATTAAAGAAGTTGCCCCGCATCGTGAGCGCAGTGCGCTGCCGACGCCACACGAAATTCGCCACCACCTGGATGACTACGTCATCGGCCAGGAGCAGGCGAAGAAAGTGCTGGCGGTTGCGGTGTACAACCACTACAAACGCCTGCGCAACGGCGATACCAGCAACGGTATCGAGTTGGGCAAGAGCAACATCTTGCTGATCGGCCCGACCGGCAGCGGCAAGACGCTGCTGGCGGAAACGCTGGCGCGCTTCCTGGACGTGCCGTTCACCATGGCCGACGCCACCACGCTGACCGAAGCCGGTTACGTGGGCGAGGACGTGGAAAATATTATCCAGAAGCTGTTGCAAAAATGTGACTATGACGTGCAGAAAGCGCAGCGCGGCATCGTTTATATCGATGAAATCGATAAGATTTCCCGTAAGTCCGACAACCCGTCGATCACGCGTGACGTCTCGGGTGAAGGCGTGCAGCAGGCGCTGCTGAAGCTGATTGAAGGCACCATCGCCGCGGTTCCGCCGCAGGGCGGGCGCAAGCATCCGCAACAGGAATTCCTGCAGGTCGATACTTCCAAGATCCTGTTTATCTGCGGCGGCGCATTTGCCGGCCTGGATAAGGTGATCGGTCAACGCGTCAACACCGGCTCCGGCATCGGCTTCGGCGCGACCGTCAAGGGCGAGTCCGAGAAGGCCACCGAAGGCGAACTGCTGCTGCAGGCCGAACCGGAAGATTTGATCAAGTTTGGTCTGATCCCTGAGTTCATCGGCCGTCTGCCGGTGGTGGCGACCCTGAGCGAGCTGAGCGAGGACGCGCTGATTCAGATCCTGAAAGAGCCGAAGAACGCCCTGACCAAGCAGTATCAGGCGCTGTTCAATCTGGAGGGCGTGGAGCTGGAGTTCCGCGACGAAGCGCTGAACGCCATCGCCAAGAAAGCCATGGCGCGCAAAACCGGCGCCCGCGGCCTGCGTTCCATCGTGGAAAGCGCGCTGCTCGACACCATGTACGATCTGCCGTCGATGGACAGCGTAGACAAAGTGGTGATCGACGAGTCGGTGATCGCCGGCCAATCCAAACCGCTGCTGATTTACGGCAAGCCTGAAGCCCAGGCGTCTGGCGAATAATTAGCCAGTTAAACCAGCGCGTTATCAGCAAAATGGGGGATTTCATCCCCCATTTCTTTTTCCTGCATTCTTGCCGTTGAATGTAAGAGATTCATCCCCATATACTCATTAACCAGATTTTATGAAACGTTAGATGCTTGCGTCTCATGAGATTCCCCCTCAACCTGGCGGAAATTAAACTAAGAGAGAGCTCTATGAACCCTGAGCGTTCCGAACGCATTGAAATCCCCGTTTTGCCATTGCGCGACGTGGTGGTTTATCCGCACATGGTGATCCCGTTATTTGTTGGCCGGGAAAAATCGATTCGGTGCCTCGAAGCCGCAATGGATCACGATAAGAAGATCATGCTGGTGGCACAGAAAGAGGCCTCAACGGATGAACCTGGCATTAACGACTTGTTCTCGGTCGGCACCGTAGCGTCGATCCTGCAGATGCTGAAGCTGCCGGACGGCACGGTAAAAGTGCTGGTCGAGGGGCTGCAGCGCGCACGCATCACTACGCTGTCCGACAGCGGTGAGCATTTCGCCGCGCAGGCGGAATACCTTGAGTCGCCGGCTATCGACGAGCGCGAGCAGGAAGTGCTGGTGCGCACCGCGATCAATCAGTTTGAAGGCTATATCAAACTGAACAAAAAAATCCCGCCGGAGGTGCTGACGTCACTCAACAGCATCGACGACGCCGCGCGCCTGGCGGACACCATCGCCGCCCACATGCCGCTGAAACTCAGCGACAAACAGTCGGTGCTCGAGATGTCCGACATCACCGAGCGTCTGGAATACCTGATGGCGATGATGGAGTCGGAGATCGACCTGCTGCAGGTTGAGAAACGCATCCGCAACCGCGTCAAGAAGCAGATGGAGAAGAGCCAGCGCGAGTACTATCTGAATGAGCAGATGAAGGCGATTCAGAAAGAACTGGGCGAGATGGACGACGCGCCGGACGAGCACGAAGCGCTGAAGCGCAAGATCGATGCGGCGAAAATGCCGAAAGAGGCGCGCGAAAAAACCGAAGCGGAACTGCAAAAGCTGAAGATGATGTCGCCGATGTCGGCGGAAGCGACCGTGGTGCGCGGCTACATCGACTGGATGCTGCAGGTGCCGTGGAATGCGCGCAGCAAGGTGAAAAAAGACCTGAACAAGGCGCAGGAAGTGCTCGATACCGATCACTACGGCCTGGAGCGCGTGAAAGATCGCATCCTCGAGTACCTCGCGGTACAGAGCCGCGTCAGCAAAATTAAGGGGCCGATCCTGTGTCTGGTGGGGCCGCCGGGCGTGGGTAAAACCTCGCTGGGGCAGTCGATCGCCAAGGCGACCGGTCGCCAGTACGTGCGCATGGCGCTGGGCGGCGTGCGTGACGAAGCGGAAATCCGCGGTCACCGTCGTACCTACATCGGATCGATGCCGGGCAAACTGATCCAGAAGATGGCCAAGGTTGGGGTGAAGAACCCGCTGTTCCTGCTGGATGAGATCGACAAGATGTCTTCCGACATGCGCGGCGATCCGGCCTCCGCTCTGCTGGAGGTGCTGGATCCGGAACAGAACGTGGCGTTCAACGACCACTACCTGGAAGTGGATTACGATCTGTCCGACGTGATGTTCGTCGCCACCTCGAACTCGATGAACATTCCTGCGCCGCTGCTGGATCGTATGGAAGTGATCCGCCTGTCGGGTTATACCGAGGACGAGAAGCTCAACATCGCCAAACAGCATCTGCTGCCGAAGCAGCTCGAGCGCAATGCGCTGAAAAAAGGCGAGTTGACGGTCGACGACAGCGCCATCATCGGCATTATTCGCTTCTATACCCGCGAAGCCGGGGTGCGCAGCCTGGAGCGTGAAATCTCCAAACTGTGCCGTAAAGCGGTGAAAACGCTGCTGATGGACAAGAAGCGCAAGCATATCGAGATCAACGGCGACAACCTGAAGGATTACCTGGGCGTGCAGCGCGTCGATTACGGCCGTGCGGATACCGAAAACCGCGTGGGGGAAGTCACCGGGCTGGCGTGGACGGAAGTGGGCGGCGATTTGCTGACCATCGAAACCGCCTGCGTGCCGGGCAAAGGCAAGCTGACCTACACCGGTTCTCTGGGTGAAGTGATGCAGGAATCGATTCAGGCGGCGCTGACCGTGGTGCGCGCGCGCGCGGAGAAATTGGGCATCAACGCCGATTTCTACGAGAAACGCGACATCCACGTGCACGTGCCGGAAGGGGCGACGCCGAAAGATGGCCCGAGCGCCGGTATCGCGATGTGCACCGCGCTGGTCTCCTGCCTGACCGGCAACCCGGTACGCGCCGATGTGGCGATGACCGGCGAGATCACGCTGCGCGGTCAGGTGTTGCCGATCGGCGGCCTGAAAGAGAAGCTGCTGGCGGCGCATCGCGGCGGCATCAAAACCGTGCTGATCCCTTACGAGAACAAGCGCGATCTGGAAGAGATTCCGGACAATGTTATCGCCGATCTGGAGATTCATCCGGTGCAGCGAATCGATGAAGTTTTGAACATTGCGTTGCAAAACCCGGCCTTCGGCGCACTGCCGGTAGCGGCAAAATAGTGACGAATCGCAAAAACCATTGATAAAACTTATACTGGCAAGCCATTTCGGACTTGCCAGTATTTTTTTGTACCGCTAAGTTAGATCTCTGTCGGCCCGCGTTTTGTCACCCAGTCGGTGGCTTGCCAAGGTTCGATGGGATTGATATAACAGCTGCGCTGTCGCAACCGTAGGGATTTTTCGGTGCGACGATAGAATTCTAGAGGGGATGATAGAGTGAATAAGTCACAACTGATCGACAAGATTGCCGCAGGTGCTGATATTTCCAAAGCGGCAGCGGGACGTGCTTTAGACGCAGTAATCGCTTCCGTTACCGACTCCCTGAAAGCAGGGGATGACGTGGCTCTGGTAGGTTTCGGTTCCTTTACCGTGCGTGAACGTTCGGCCCGTACCGGCCGCAACCCGCAAACCGGTAAAGAGATCAAGATCGCGGCAGCCAAAGTACCTGCCTTCCGTGCAGGGAAAGCGCTGAAAGACGCTGTAAACTGATTTAGCGTCTAACCGTTTAGCGTAACAGGGTTTTGTAATAAACAATCACCTGACGCAGCGGTGCTGGTAAGGTAAGATACAAGGCGCATCGGACTGATGCGCTTTTTTTATTTTTGTCGCAGGGAACGCGCCTGCGCAAGGGTTGTTAATCCACATCACAGCGGAGTGTTGTCACACTATGATGGACAATTTACGCGCGGCTGCCAATCACGTCGTGCTCAAAATCATCCTGGCCCTGATCATCCTGTCATTCGTTCTGACCGGGGTGGGTAACTACCTGATCGGCGGCTCCGGCGATTATGCTGCGAAAGTAAATGGTCAGACGATCGAACGCGCTCAGCTGGAACAGGCTTTCCAAAGCGAGCGCAACCGCATGCAGCAGCAGCTGGGTGACCAGTTCTCTGCGCTGGCCGGCAACGAAGGCTACATGCAGCAGATGCGCCGTCAGGTGTTGTCCCAGTTGATCGACAACATGCTGCTCGACCAGTATGCCAAGAAGCTGGGCCTGGCGGTCAGCGACGATCAGATCAAGGACGCCATCCGCAAGGCGCCTTACTTCCAGACCAACGGCCAGTTCGATAACGCCAAATATCTCGATCTGATTGGCCGCATGGGCTACACCGCCGACAACTTCGCGCAGTCGATGCGTCAGCAGTTGGTCAATCAGCAGGTGATCCAGGCCTTCGGCGAGTCCGGTTTCGTGCTGCCGTCTGAATCGCAAGCCATGGCGGCGCTGGTGCTGCAGGAGCGCGACGTGCGCCTGGCGACCATCGATTTGAAAGCGCTGCAGGCGAAACAGAGCGCCGGCGACGACGAACTGAAGGCGTATTACGATCAGAACAAGAACAGCTTCATCGCCCCGGAGCAGGTGAAGGTGAGCTATATCCCGCTGGACGCCGCGTCCATGCAGGACAAGGTGAAAGTGAGCGAAGAGGACATCAACGCTTACTACGACCAGCACAAGAGCAGCTACGGCCAGCCGGAGCGTAAAAACTACAGCGTGATCCAGCTGAAAACCGAGGCGGAAGCCAACGCGGCGCTGGACGAGCTGAAGAAGGGCGCCGATTTCGCCACCCTGGCGAAAGAAAAATCCACCGACATCATCTCACGCCGCACCGGCGGCGAGCTGGGTTGGCTGGAGCCGGAAACCACTGCCGACGAGCTGAAGCAGGCTAACCTGACCGAGAAAGGGCAGCTGTCTGGCGTAGTGAAATCCTCCGTCGGCTACCTGATCGTGCGTTTGAACGACATCGAACCTGAGAAACTGAAACCGCTGAGCGAAGTGCATGACGCCATCGCCAAGCAGGTGCAGCAGGAGAAAGCGGTAGACGCCTATTACGCGCTGCAGCAGAAGGTGAGCGAAGCGGCGACCAGCGACAACGAATCTTTGGCCTCGGCTGAGGAAGCGGCCGGCGTGAAAGCGGCGCAAAGCGACTGGTTCACCCGCGACAACATCCCTGCCGCGCTGAACTTCAAACCGGTGGTGCAGGCGATCTTCGACGGCTCGCTGATCGGCGAGAACGGCGCGCCGGGCAGCAACTCCGACGTGATCACCGTAGACGGCGACCGCGCTTTCGTGGTGCGCGTGAGCGGCCACAAGCCGGAAGGCATCGAACCGTTCGACCAGGTAAAAGACCGCGTGGCGGAACTGGTGAAACGCAACAAGGCGCTGCAGGCAGCGAAGCTGCAGGGCGAGAAGCTGCTGGTTGAGCTGAAGCAGGGCAAGGGCGACGAAGCGATGAAAGCCGCCGGCCTGAGCTTTGGCGCCGTGCAGAAGATGGCGCGCGCGCCGGAAGACAGCCAGCTGGTGGAGAGCGTGTTCGCGCTGCCGCACCCGCAGGACGGCAAGCCGGTGTACGGCATGTCGCAGGATCGTCAGGACAACGTGGTGCTGATTGCGCTTGATGCGGTGAAGCCAGGCACGCTGCCGGAAGACGAAATGAAAACCTTCGTCGGCAAGATGGAAGAGGGCGCGACCGGCGTTTCCTTCGATTCGCTGCTGGCGAGCCTGCGTAAAGAAGCCAAGATCAAAATGGGCGCCGCTGAGCAACAGCCTCAGTAATCGCCGCATTTTTCTGCAACGCAGTGCAACAAACAAAGGCCGCTTTCGCGGCCTTTTCCATATCTGACATCCGTCGATTGCTGAATATTCGCCGCCGCGGCAAGGTAGCCGTGCTGTCACACACAAGGAGGATACAGCATGCAATATTCAGAGAAAAAAGCGTTTTTCGGTTACCGTCGTCACGTTAACGCCGCGCTGACCGCGCTGTTGTTATGCCTGGCCGGGCCGGCCGCCGCGGTGGAAAAAAACGAGGCGCCGATGCTCTCAACACCGGCGAGCCATGGCGGACAATCGGTGATGACCAAGGCAACCGAAGAGGCGGCGGTCAGCATCAATCAGGCCACTGCCGAACAACTGGCCGCCGCCTTGAGCGGCGTCGGCCTGAAGAAGGCGGAAGGCATCGTGCGCTATCGCGAACAGAACGGGCCGTTCACCCAGGTTGAGCAGTTGCAGGAGGTGCCGGGCATCGGGCCGGCGCTGTTTGAGAAGAACCGCACCCGGCTGAAAATGTGATCCCGGTCGCGGCTGCGTGGCAAAATGGCGCTGAGGCCGTGACTCCTCTGCTACATTTTACAGGTCTTACCAGTTTGGCGCGTTGACCAAACGGGCGAGGGAGCCAGCGCGGCTCCCTCTTTCTGTAATCACCAGGCAGGAGCGATCGTTCCCTATGCAAACCTTTATCAAAGTTCGCGGTTATCACCTTGATGTCTACCAGCACGTTAACAATGCCCGCTATCTGGAGTTTCTGGAGGAGGCGCGCTGGGAGTGGCTGGAAAACGAGGCAGGGTTCCGCTGGATGACGGAAAACAACATCGCTTTCATCGTGGTGAACATCAATATCAATTACCGCAGCCCGGCGGTATTGGGGGATAAGCTGCGTATCGACAGCCAGATGGTGCAGCTCAACGGCAAGAGCGGGGTACTGAGCCAAAAGGTGACGCAGGATCCGGCGGGGACGCCGGTGGCAGACGCGCTGCTGACTTTCGTGTGCGTCGATCTGAAAACGCAGCGTGCGCTGCCGATCGAAGGAGAATTGCGCGAGCACCTGGAGGCGCTCACGCTGAAGGAGAATCCGCAGTAAGCTCACGGGCGGCATAGGCTGCCGCCGTCACTGCCCTCAGGCCAGGCCGGCTTTCTGTTTCAACGCCGCCATCACTTCCGCCTGGTTGGCCCGGTACTGCGTCAGGCCATTGGCGCGCAGGTTGCAGGCGGCGCACTCGCCGCAGCCGTCACCCTTGATGCCGTTGTAGCAGGTCAGCGTATCCTGGCGTACGCGATCCAGCTGGTGGTAATAATCCGCCAGTGCCCAGGTCTCGGCCTTGTTCAGCCACATCAGCGGCGTTTCGAAGCGGATATCGCGGGCGATGCCCAGCGTCACCGCCTTGTTCAGCGCTTTAACGAACTCGTCGCGGCAATCCGGGTAGCCGGAGAAATCGGTTTCACACACGCCGGTGATCACCGCTTCCGCTTCGACCTGGTAGGCGTAGATCGCCGCCAGCGTCAGGAACAGGATGTTGCGGCCCGGCACGAAGGTGCTCGGCAGCGCATTTTTCTGGTTGGGATCGTAGGCGGGAACCGGAATATTGTCGCGCGTCAGGCTGCTGACGGCCAGCTCATTGAGCAGCGTTACGTCCAGCACCTTGTGCGCCTTGGCGCCGAGGGCTACCGACAGCTCTTGAGCCACTTCAATCTCGGCGCGATGGCGCTGGCCGTAATCGAACGTGACGCAGTGAACTTCGTCATACTGTTGCAATGCCTGTATTAAGCAGGTCGTGGAGTCTTGTCCACCGCTGAAAACGACAACCGCGCGCTTCATAAAATCACCTTTTTGGGCTTTGGCCTCTCCCGATACACATTCGGGCGGCAGGATAAAAATTGCGTTGCGGCGACAATAGTAGCAGAAAGGGCCGTCAGACGCAGGGCGGTTCGGTTCAGGCCGCTCCGTCGTCCACCGGCGGCGGCAGCCACGCCTGGCAAAAATCGAACCAGCCGTGGGCGGTCAGCGTGACGCCATGCATGCGCGGCGGCGCGCTGATCTGATACTGGTAGTGAAACAGCGGCGTGATGATGGCGGCGGCCATCAGCTTTTGATAATAGGCCTGCAGCCGTGCGAAACGCGGTTGCTGCGCCTGCAGCTGCTGGATCTGCCGCAGCGTATCCTGTTGCTGCTGCCAGCGGCTTTCCGTCAGGATGCCGCGCCACAGCGTATCCTGCCGCAGCCAGCTCTCCAGCGTCGCCTCCGGCGCTTCGCCGATCAGGTTGTCCGCCAGCAGCAGATCGGCCTGGGCGATCTGCTCCTCGCTTTGCCAGCGCTTGCCGGCATAGTAACGCACTTCCAGCTCGCAGCCGTGCTGCGCGAGCAACCGCTGTAGCGCGGCCGTCACCGTTTCCAGCTCGACCGGCGGCCGATACAGCAGCGTCAGCCGGGCGGGCAGGGCGACATCCTCTTCGACCTGTTGGCGGGGGATGCGCCAGCCGGGCAGCATTTCATGGCTGGGGGTGATCACACTGTTGGGGATCGGCAGATGGCTCAGCAGGCCGGACTGCTGGATCAGCATCAGCAGCTTTTGCCCCTGTGCTTCGTTCAGCACGCCGTGGCGCAGGTTCAGCGCCAGATAACACCAGCCCAGGCTCATGCTGCGCTGCACCGGCCGGGCCTGCGCTAAATCGTCTTGCTGGCCTATGGTGATGCGCACCGGATGCTGGCAACTGGTGTAGGTGCCGGCGGTAGGTAAATCGGGGGTGATCCAGTATTCGATGGTATCCAGATACGGATGCTGCAGATGATAACCGGCGTGCTGTTCCAGCCGCACCAGTTGCGGCTCATTCAGTGTCAGCTTGAACGGGCCGGCGCCGATGGCCGGCAGCTCCGGGTGAGTCATCAGGCAAGGCAGCTCCGCCAGACGGTGGGCCAGCCAGTAGTCCGGCAGGTGTAGATCGAACTGAATGCACAACGGATGCGGCAGGCTGATGCGCGCGACGTTGGCCAGGCTGGGTTGGCTGCGCGGATGGCGCTGCAGTTTTTCCAGCGTTTGCAGCAGTTGGTGGCCGGTCAACGGTTCGCCGTTGTGCCAGCGCAGCTGGCTGCGCAGAAAGAAGCGCCAGCGCAGGCCGCGATCGCTAATCTGCCAATGGTGCGCCAGATCGGGCTGCGGTTCCGGGTTACCGGTCATCAGGCGCGTCAGTCCGGCGTGCAGGGTCGACACCAGATGTTGTTCGGCGCGGCCGGTCAACGTGAGCGGGTCGAGCGCTTCCAGCGTGCGGTAATAGGGAATGCGCAGCGTCGGGCTGCCGGCCTGCCATTGCCCGCCGAGGTGCGGGCTGAGCAGATCCTGCAGGTGCTGCGGATCGAGCTGCGCCATCTCCAGCGCCCCCTGATGATTGCCCTGTTGCAGCAGCTGTTGAAGTAGCTGCGCGCGCAGTTCATCCGGGGTTTTCAGGCAGTGCAGGCGAGCGCGCTTACCGCGGCCGGGCTGCGAATGCCAGCTCAGCCAGCCCTGATCCTGCAGCTGCTGCACCAGCGTGCGGGCATGGCGTTCGCTGCAGTAGAACATCGCCGCCAGCTCGCCGATGGTCACGGCGACCGGCGCGCTGCCGAGCTGTTGATACAGGCGTTGATATTGGCTGAGGCGGTGAACCAGGCGCATGGGCAGAAATCCGGAACAGTTTTCTCAAATTGTTCACTATTACTTCCGCAAATGCCATCCCATACTGCAGTGATTGTAATCGTGTTCACATTCATGAGGTCTTTATGTATCGCCTGGCAGCTTTCGATATGGACGGCACGCTGTTGATGCCGGATCACCGGGTTGGCCCGGAAACGCTGGCGGTGCTGAACCAGCTGGTGGAGCGGGAGATGGTGGTGACGTTCGCCACCGGGCGCCACTACCTCGATGCGCAACCGATCATGGCGCAACTGGGGCTGCAGGGGTACCTGATCACCGGCAACGGCACGCGGGTATATGACAACCGCGGCCAACAGCTGCACGCCACCGACCTGCCGGCGGCGGTGGCCGAAGAGGTGCTGCATCATCATTGGCGCACTCGCGCCAGCATGCATGTATTCCGCGACGAAGGTTGGCTGACCGAGTTTCCCGTGCCGGAAGAGATGCTGCGGGCGCATCACCTGAGCGGTTTTCGTTTTCAACTGGCCGATGTGCGCCGTCTGCCGGCGTTCGGCAACAGCAAGGTGTGCTTTGTCGCGCCACATGAGGAGTTGCTGGCGTTGCAGGTGCAGCTGCGGGCGCAATTGGGCGACGAGGCAGACCTGTGCTTTTCCGCCTACGACTGTCTGGAGGTGCTGCCGCTCGGTTGCAACAAAGGCACGGCGCTGGAGCGGCTGAGCTGTCATCTGGGGCTGACGATGGCCGACTGCATGGCGTTCGGCGACGCGATGAACGACAAAGAGATGCTGGGAGCGGTGGGGCACGGCGTGGTGATGGGCAACGCCCTGCCGCAGCTGAAATCCCTGCTGCCGCAGCTACCGGTTATCGGCCATTGCCAACAACAGGCGGTGGCTCACTATTTACAACATTGGCTGCGTTCACCTTGCCTCACCTATTCCCCCGAAGAATGAGGTTCTCCTTACAGCCGGCCGGGTATGACTACCCGGCTTTTTTTTACCCGAAGCCTGGCGTTACAAATCCGCCAGCTGCGCGAGATACGGCTGCAGATCGCCGATGTTGTTGCTGACCCAATCCGGGTTGTAATAGGTATCCAGATAACGCTCGCCGCTGTCGCACAGCAGGGTGACGATCGCCCCTTGCTCGCCGTTTTCCCGCATCTGCTTCGCCAACTGCAGCGCACCCCAAACGTTGGTGCCGGTAGAGGCGCCAACCTTGCGGCCCAGCACGCCTTCCAGCCAGTGAATGGTGGCGACGCTGGCGGCATCCGGCACGCGCAGCATGTTGTCGACCACCGAAGGGATGAACGACGGCTCGGCGCGCGGGCGGCCGATGCCTTCGATACGGCTGCCGCAGCTGCCGATCAGGGTGCGATCGCCGTGGTGGAAGCAGTCATAGAACACCGAGTTTTCCGGATCAACCACCGTCAATTGGGTGTCGTGCCCCTGATAGCGGATGTAGCGCCCCAGCGTGGCAGAGGTGCCGCCGGTGCCGGCGCTCATCACGATGTGTTTCGGCACCGGGAAAGGTTCGCGCGCCATCTGGCGGAAGATGCTGTCGGCGATATTGTTGTTGCCGCGCCAGTCGGTGGCGCGCTCGGCGTAGGTGAACTGATCCATATAGTGGCCGTTCAGCTCTTTCGCCAGCTGTTCGGAGGCAGCGTAGATCTGGGCGGCGTGATCGACGAAATGACAGCGGCCGCCGTAAAAGGCGATCTGCTCCACCTTGCGGCGCGCGGTGCAGGACGGCATCACCGCGATGAATGGCAGGCCGATCAGACGGGCGAAGTAGGCTTCGGAGACCGCGGTGCTGCCGGAAGAGGCCTCGATGATGGTGGTGTTCTCGGTGATCCAGCCGTTGCACAGGCCATAAAGGAACAGCGAGCGCGCCAGGCGGTGTTTCAGGCTACCGGTCGGGTGGGTGCTCTCATCTTTCAGGTACAGGCAGATGCCGGGAAACGCCGGCAGGTTCAGGCGAATCAGGTGCGTATCGGCGGAGCGCTGAAAATCCGCTTCTATCTCACCGATAGCATATTTTACCCAAGAGTTTGTCATGATATGGCCTCAGAATAGGGGGCTGGTTTATGGCGTAGCATAGCCTGTCGGCGGGAAAAAAGGATTGCCATTTTCCCTGTTTAATCGCCTAATGGGAGAAAATTTTTCTCCGGGTGGCCGCTATGTTAGATAAAACAGACCGTAAGCTGCTGTGCATGCTGCAGCAAGATTGCACCCAGTCGCTGCAGGCGCTGGCCGATGCGGTCAATTTGACTTCGACGCCTTGCTGGAAACGGCTGAAGCGCCTGGAAGACGAAGGCTATATCCGCGGCCGGGTGGCCTTGCTGGATAACGAAAAGCTCGGCCTGGGGCTGACGGCGTTCGTGCTGATCAAGACCCAGCAGCACAGCAGCGAGTGGTATCAGGCGTTTGTGCAGCTGACCAGCCAGATGCCCGAGGTGCTGGCGTTCTACCGGATGGCGGGGGAGTACGACTACCTGATGCAGGTCGAAGTGGCGGACATGAAAAGCTACGACGGCTTTTATAAGCGCCTGGTGAACGGCGTACCGGGCCTTATTGACGTCACCTCGAGCTTTGCCATGGAAAAAATCAAATACACCACCGCGCTGCCGGTGCCGGAGTGAAAAGTTAACCGGACGGGCGGCTCAACGGTGGTATCCTGCTCTGCTGAAGCAGAAAAAGAGACAAATCCCATAAAATCCTGGAATCAAACTGCGTGAGATTATTTGCACAAATCGGCTGGTACTTCCGCCGGGAGTGGCGCCGCTACCTCGGGGCGGTGGTGCTGCTGATCGTCATCGCCATCCTGCAACTGTTGCCGCCTAAGCTGGTCGGCATCATCGTGGACGGCGTCACCGAAAAACAGATGTCCACCGGCGTGCTGTTGGCCTGGCTCGGGCTGATGATCGGCACCGCGATCGTCGTTTATCTGCTGCGCTATGTGTGGCGGGTGCTGCTGTTCGGCGCTTCCTACCAGCTGGCGGTCGAACTGCGCGAAAACTTTTACCGCCAGCTCAGCCGACAAAACCCGGCGTTCTACCTGCGTCATCGCACTGGCGACCTGATGGCGCGCGCCACCAACGATGTGGATCGCGTGGTGTTCGCCGCCGGTGAAGGCGTGCTGACGTTGGTGGATTCGCTGGTGATGGGGGTGGTGGTGCTGGTGGTGATGAGCACCCAAATCAGCTGGCAGCTGACGGTGTTGGCGTTAATCCCGATGCCGCTGATGGCGATCGCCATCAAATATTACGGCGACCAGCTGCACCAGCGCTTTAAATCGGCGCAGGCGGCGTTTTCCAGCCTGAACGATCAGGCGCAGGAAAGCATGACCAGCATCCGCATGATCAAGGCCTTCGGGCTGGAAGATCACCAATCCAACCGCTTCGCCGACGTCGCGGCGCAGACCGGGGCCAAGAACATGCACGTGGCGCGGGTGGATGCGCGCTTCGATCCGACCATTTATATCGCCATCGGCGCGTCTAACCTGTTGGCCATCGGCGGCGGCAGCTGGATGGTGGTGAACGGTTCGCTGACGCTCGGGCAACTGACCAGCTTTGTGATGTACCTCGGCCTGATGATCTGGCCAATGCTGGCGCTGGCCTGGATGTTCAATATCGTCGAGCGCGGCAGCGCAGCCTACAGCCGCATCCGCAGCCTGCTCGACGAGGCGCCGGCGGTGCAGGATGGCCCGCAGGCGTTGCCGGCCGGGCGCGGCGTGCTGGAGGTGGATATCCGCGCGTTCCACTACCCGGAAAACTCGCATCCGGCGCTGCACGATGTGGCGCTAACGCTGAAACCAGGGCAAATGCTGGGGCTGTGCGGGCCGACCGGGGCCGGCAAATCGACGCTGCTGTCGCTGATCCAGCGCCAGTTCGACGTCGATCAAGGGCAGATCCGCTATCACGGCCTGCCGTTGCCGCAGGTCAAACTCGACGACTGGCGTTCGCGGCTGTCGGTGGTGAGCCAAACGCCGTTCCTGTTCTCCGATACCGTGGCGAACAACATCGCACTGGGTCATCCGGGGGCGACGCAGGCGCAGATCGAACAGGCGGCGCGGTTGGCCAGCGTCCATGAGGACATTCTGCGGCTGCCGCAGGGCTATGACACCGAGGTGGGCGAACGCGGCGTGATGCTGTCGGGCGGACAGAAACAGCGCATCTCCATAGCGCGCGCGCTGCTGCTGGATGCGGAGATCCTGATCCTCGACGATGCGCTATCGGCGGTGGATGGCCGTACCGAACACCAGATCCTGCACAACCTGCGCAGCTGGGGGCAAGATCGCACGGTGATCATCAGCGCACACCGGCTGTCGGCATTAACCGAGGCCAGCGAAATCCTGGTGATGCAGCACGGCGGCGTGGCGCAGCGCGGCGATCCGGCGGCGCTGGCGGCGCAGCCGGGCTGGTATCGCGATATGTACCGCTATCAGCAGCTGGAAGCGGCGCTGGACGAAGCGCCGGAAAACGGTGAGGAGGCGTTGGCCGATGAATAAAGTGCAAAAGCTGTGGCCGACGCTGAAGCGCCTGTTGGCCTACGGTTCGCCGTACCGCAAACCGTTGGGGGTGGCGGTGCTGATGCTGTGGGTGGCGGCGGCGGCGGAAGTCGCCGGGCCGATCCTGGTGAGCTATTTTATCGATAATTACGTCGCCAAAGGGCAACTGCCGCTGATGATCGTCGGCGGGCTGGCGGCGGCCTACATTCTGCTGGAGCTGCTGGCGGCGGCGCTGCATTACTTCCAGGCGCTGCTGTTCAACCAGGCGGCGGTAGGCGTGGTGCAGCGGCTGCGCACCGACGTGATGGACGCCGCGCTGCGCCAGCCGCTCAGCGCCTTCGACACGCAACCGGTCGGGCAATTGATCTCGCGCGTCACCAACGACACCGAAGTGATCAAGGACCTGTACGTGATGGTGGTCTCCACGGTGCTGAAAAGCGCCGCGCTGATCGGCGCCATGCTGGTGGCGATGTTCAGCCTCGACTGGCGCATGGCGTTAGTGGCTATCTGCATCTTCCCGGCGGTGTTCGTGGTGATGGGCATCTATCAATATTACAGCACGCCGATTGTGCGCCGGGTGCGCAGTTATCTGGCGGACATCAACGACGGCTTCAACGAAGTGATCAACGGCATGGGCGTGATCCAGCAATTCCGCCAGCAGGTGCGCTTCGGCGAGCGCATGAGCGCCGCCAGCCAGTCGCACTATCTCGCGCGCATGCAGACGCTGCGGCTCGACGGTTTCCTGCTGCGGCCGCTGCTCAGCCTGTTTTCGGCGCTGGTGCTGTGCGGTTTGCTGATGTTGTTCGGCTTCAGCGGTGAAGGCGTGATTGGCGTCGGCGTACTCTATGCCTTCATCAACTACCTGGGGCGTTTGAACGAACCGTTGATCGAGCTGACGTCACAACAGTCGATCCTGCAGCAGGCGGTGGTGGCCGGCGAACGTATTTTCGAACTGATGGATCGCAGCCAGCAGAGTTACGGTACCGACGATAGTCCGTTGGCCGGCGGCCGCATCGACATCACCGATCTGAGCTTCGCTTACCGCGCGGACAAAAAGGTGCTGCAGCATATTTCGCTGTCGGTGCCGTCGCGCGGCTTCGTGGCGCTGGTCGGGCACACCGGCAGCGGCAAGAGCACCTTGGCCAACCTGCTAATGGGTTATTACCCGGTCAGCGAGGGAGAAGTGCGTCTCGATGGCCGCCCGATCTCCAGCTTGTCGCACCGCACGCTGCGCCAGGGTGTGGCGATGGTGCAGCAGGATCCGGTGGTGATCGCCGATTCGGTGCTGGCCAACGTCACGTTGGGGCGCAATATCGAGGAACACGCCGTTTGGCGGGCGCTGGAAACGGTGCAGCTGGCGGATCTGGTGCGTGGCTTCCCACAGGGTATCCATACCCGGCTGGGGGAGCAGGGCAATAACCTGTCGGTTGGGCAGAAACAGCTGCTGGCGATGGCGCGGGTCTTGGTGCAGGCGCCGCAGATCCTGATCCTCGACGAGGCGACCGCCAATATCGACTCGGGCACCGAACAGGCTATCCAGCGCGCGCTGCGTGCGATCCGCGAGCACACCACGCTGGTGGTGATCGCTCACCGCCTCTCGACGATCGTCGATGCCGATTCCATTCTGGTGCTGCATCGCGGCCAGGCGGTGGAGCAGGGCAACCATCAACAGCTGCTGGCGCAGCAGGGGCGCTACTACCAGATGTATCAGCTGCAGCTGGCGGGCGAGCAGTTGGCGGAAGCGGTGCGCGACGAGAGCCAACCCGCCTGATCCCACGGGCCGCGATCGCGGCCCTTATTTTTCACAACGCACCACAAGCAGGCAACTCCGCCAGGCTACGCCCCCTTTCTGCACTTTTTCGACGCGACGCGCACCAAATCAGTGCGCATTATTTAACCCATTCAAGGTATCGGTACTGCACCGCGCCGCGGCGCCGCCCGCGTGCTCGCTAATCCGCTGAATCGCCATGCAAAATAAAATTTGGCACAGCCCTTGCTACATATGAGGCGTACCGGGGTGAGTTTGGGCTTAATTCGTGGAGAGGCAATATGAAGCTGGTGACCGTGGTAATCAAACCGTTCAAGCTGGAGGACGTGCGCGAGGCCTTGTCCTCCGTGGGCATTCAGGGGTTGACCGTAACCGAAGTGAAGGGCTTTGGCCGCCAGAAAGGGCACGCCGAGCTGTATCGCGGCGCCGAATATAACGTCAACTTCCTGCCCAAGGTCAAAATCGATATCGCCATCGCCGACGATCAGTTGGATGAAGTGGTTGATGTCATTAGCAAAGCCGCCTACACCGGCAAAATCGGCGACGGCAAAATTTTCGTTGCCGAATTGCAACGCGTGATCCGTATTCGCACCGGCGAAACCGACGAATCGGCACTGTAACCGCGAACTCAGTTAAGTGATGGGGATGATTGATAATGAAAAGACTGTTATCCATGTTGGGCCTGAGTTCGGTAACCCTGGTTCCTTCTTTGGCCCTGGCCGCCCCGGCGGTCGCCGATAAGGCCGACAACGCCTTTATGATGATCTGCACCGCGTTGGTGCTGTTCATGACGCTGCCCGGCATCGCGCTGTTTTACGGCGGCCTGCTGCGCGGCAAAAACGTGCTGTCGATGCTGACGCAGGTCACCGTCACCTTCGCGCTGGTCTGCGTGCTGTGGGTGTTGTATGGCTATAGCCTGGCGTTCAGCGAGGGCAATGCGGTGTTCGGCGGATTCCAGACGGCGATGCTGAAAGGCATCGGCATCGACAGCGTCACCGGCAGCATCAGCCAGATGATCCACGTCGCCTTCCAGGCTTCCTTCGCCTGTATCACCGTGGCGCTGGTGGTGGGTGGCTTCGCCGAACGCATTCGCTTCTCGGCGGTGCTGATCTTCGCGATCCTCTGGTTCACGCTGTCTTATCTGCCGATCGCGCACATGGTGTGGGGCGGCGGTTACCTGGCCGCCGACGGCGCCTTGGACTTCGCCGGCGGCACCGTGGTGCACATCAACGCCGCCAGCGCCGGGTTGATCGGCGCCTACCTGATTGGCAAGCGCGCCGGCTTCGGTAAAGAGGCCTTCAAACCGCACAACCTGCCGATGGTGTTTACCGGAGCGTCCATCCTGTATATCGGCTGGTTCGGCTTCAATGCCGGTTCCGCCAGCGCGGCCAACGGCATTGCGGCTCTGGCATTCCTCAACACCGTGGTTGCCACTGCGGGCGCCATTCTCTCCTGGACCTTCGCCGAGTGGGTGCTGCGCGGCAAGCCTTCATTGCTGGGCGCCTGCTCCGGCATGATCGCCGGGCTGGTAGCAGTGACGCCGGCGGCGGGTACCGTGGGCGTGGGCGGGGCGTTGATCATCGGCCTGGTGGGCGGCGTCGCCGGCCTGTGGGGCGTCGTGACGCTGAAAAAATGGCTGAAAGTGGACGACACCTGCGACGTGTTCGGTGTGCACGGGGTGTGCGGCATCGTCGGCTGCCTGTTGACCGGGGTGTTCACCGCCTCTTCACTGGGCGGCACCGGTTACGCCGAAGGGGTGACGATGGGCCATCAGGTCTGGATCCAACTGGTGAGCGTGCTGATCACGCTGGTGTGGTCGAGCGTCGCCGCCTTTATCGCCTTCAAGATCGCGGGCGCCATGGTGGGATTGAGAGTGCCGGAGGAGCAGGAACGCGAGGGGCTGGACGTCAACAGCCACGGCGAGAGCGCCTACAACCAGTAAGGCTCAAAGCAGGGCAGTGCGCTAAAGACTAAAATAATGATGAAGCCAAAAGGGGCGATGGAAACATCGCCCCTTTCTTTATGCTGCGGATCAGGCGTCGCGTTGGCGAATCACCCCTTCCTGCACGGTGGTGGCGACCAGTACGCCGTCGCGGGTATAAATCTGGCCGCGCACAAAGCCCCGTGCGCCGGAGGCGGAGGAGCTCTCCACTGCGTACAGCAGCCAGTCATCCATGCGGAACGGACGGTGGAACCACATTGAGTGGTCAATGGTGGCCACCTGCATGCCCGGCTCGAGGAAACCGACGCCGTGCGGCTGCAGCGCCGTCGGCAGGAAGTTAAAGTCCGACGCGTAGCCCAGCAGATATTGGTGGATGCGCTGATCGTCCGGCATGCTGCCGTTGGCGCGGAACCACACGTAGCGATGCGGTTCTTCCACGCTGCCTTTCAGCGGGTTATGGAATTTCACCGGGCGCATTTCGATCGGCTTCTGGCCGATGAATTTTTCGCGCACTTTTTCCGGCAGCATATGCGCCAGCTTCTGGGCGATCTCTGACTCAGACAGCAGCCCTTCCGGCGGCGGCACGTCCGGCATCTGGTTCTGGTGCTCGAAACCTTCTTCCGGGCTCTGGAAGGAGGCGGTCATATAGAAGATAGGTTTGCCGTGCTGGATGGCGCTGACGCGACGGGCGCTGAAGCTGTTGCCGTCGCGCAGGGTTTCCACGTCGTAAACGATAGGCTTGCTGCTGTCGCCCGGGCGCAGGAAGTAACTGTGGAACGAATGCACGCTGCGTTCGTCCGGCACCGTCTGTTTGGCGGCGTACAACGCCTGGCCGACCACCTGCCCGCCGAACACCTGGCGCAGCCCCAGATCTTCACTCTGACCGCGGAACAACCCTTCTTCGATTTTCTCCAGATCCAGCAGATCGAGGAGGTTTTGCAATGCCTGGCTCATAAAGTTGTTACCTTTCTAATAATCATTTTGCGCAGTGTGCGGAATATCACGGCGCGGCGTCAACATTTTGCGTTAAGGGGCCGATGAGAATGCTCTTAATCATGGACGCCTTGGGCTGTTTAAGTGATTAATAGGCGGGGTAAAGTGGATTTATCAGTGTTTTGTGCTAGGTTTAATAGGTGAGGTGGTGAAAGCCACCAACATGTTGATAATAAAAAAGGAGACCGATCCATGAAACTCTGGCAAATCGTAGGCGGTGCCGCGGCACTGACGATCACGCTGGCAGGATGCGCGCAAAAGAGTGCCGATGTGCCTACACAGACGGCCGGTAACCCGGCGGCTGCGCAAACGCAGATTCAGGGCCCGGCGGTGACAGGTTCGGTTAATATACGTCAGCGCATTGCGCTGCCGCCGGACGCCGTACTGACGGTCACCCTCTCTGACGCTTCGCTGGCAGATGCGCCGTCCAAAGTGATTGCACAGCGCGCGGTGCGTACTGAAGGACAGCAGGCGCCATTCAGCTTTACGCTGCCGTACAACCCGTCCGACATCCAACCGAATGCGCGCATCATTCTGAGCGCAGCGGTGACGGTCAACGGGCGCCTGATGTTCATTACCGACACCATCCAGGAAGTGGTTAACCGCAACGGCACCCGCGCCGATCTGCTGCTGGTTCCGGTGCAGGGCGTGCCGATGCAGGCTGCGCCAACCGCCATGCAGTAAACTTACTGCGGTACAGCAAGATGAAATCAACAGCCTTTGCGCTTCGGCCAAAGGCTGTTTTGTTTTACCAGCGCCAGCCGTAGCGTTCGAAATCGACCGTGCTGTGCGGGCCGAAAATTATCCCCTCCGCTAGCAGTGCCTGCCGTTGCCGTTGAAAATCCTCCCCCTGCTGCGAGATCTGTCCGTGGCGGTTGATCACCCGGTGCCAGGGCAGCGTGCTGCCTTCCGGCAAACGCCGCAGCACGCCGCCAACCTGACGCGCGGCGCGCGGCGAGCCGGCCAGCCGGGCGACTTCACCGTAAGTGGTGACTTTGCCGTAAGGAATGGCGGCCACGATATGGAAAACCCGCTGGCTGAAAGAGGCGTCTTCTGGTTGCATATTGCTGTTCCTGCGCGAATCAAAATCCAGGCGAAGAGTGTGCCACAATGCAGGTGGGCAAGAAAACAGCGGTTGGCCCCGGTTGGCTTGCTATTTGGTGGGGCATCGCCGATAATGCCCACCGCTTCGGAGTACAGAAGCCGTCAATGGGGGCCCTGTTGGTTCTCCCGCAACACTAACTTGTGAACTCGGTCAGGTCCGGAAGGAAGCAGCCGCAGCAGGTGACGTGTGTGCCGGGATGTAGCTGGCAGGGTCCCCACCCATTTGGGCTTCGCCAATCCGCGCTTTTGCCACCTCTCCTCCACGTATCTATTATCCATTTCTGTCATCAGGCAGAGCGACACGCATTTCTTTTCTTCCCGCCTTCAATTCTTTTGGATAATGAATTAGCGGTTCTGGGGAGCGGGCACAGTGAGGCGGGCGATGAGATAACCTGTCTCGATTAAAAAAGAAAATTGTTTCCGCGCAATATTATTATCGGAAGAGGGAACGCAAGTGAAGTTTTACTGTCAATAGGAAAAGTACGTATTCAACTTGAACATTGAAGCCGATAAAAGCATCGGCTCAACGCGTTGGGGGCTGATTATCTGACATATTTCCAAACGGAGGTGGGGATTTTGTCATACAGTTTGTTCATGGTGAGCTCTGCCAGACGATGATCTGCCGCTGAGTAAAACAGCTCCAGTTCATCATCGGAAAGCTCGTACTTATTTTTCTCAATAACACGTTCGAGAGTATCAATCGTGGTGCATTTACGTAAACGCATCAGATAGTCGGTTTTAGTCATGGTGGCCTTTAGTTTAATAACCGTAAAATAGCTTGGGAATAATTATCCCCTAAGTTTTCATTGTCGTACAGATGTCCTCTCCTGAGAACATTCTGAATAATCTCGCCTTGGTTTTTTGCCAGCGGCGCAGGTCGGAATCATTGATACCATAGCTGCTGAACAGCGTATAGGTATCGTCGAGATATTCTTCGACTAACTCCGACAGGTCAGATTCGTCCATGTATTTAATTTTATAACTCATCACAAACGAAGCGATATGTTCGATCAACTCATTAAGCTGCAGGTTGACGGAGGACGTCGGATCGTTGACCCACCCATGATGACTGTCTCCCAGGGTAGCGATACCTTCATCATACAAATTTTCGCACAAGAATTTGAGCTGAGCAATGTCGTGTCGCTTAGGCGAATACTCATCCATATCATCCCCTCCGTAAGTCTTAATTGCGGTGTGATAACACTATGTGAGTAAGCTGATTTACATCATGAACGGAGGCAGCTTAACGGTGGTTAAATAAACTTCCCGTAAAATGAATATAAATCATTTTTTCGCGTTTGGCCTGTAGTTATTACTTAAACTTACAATTCATCCGCAGTTGATGGGCGTGAGTTATCAATGATGTCGAAGATTAAACCCCGCGCCGTCACTCGAAACCGGACGCTGTCGTTGATGATATCTTCGCTGTTGATATCCAGGCAGGCATTAAAAATGCCCCACTTATAACGATAACTCATTGAATAATCGCTGTCACCTTGCTGCACTATATCAAGTATTTCTAATGAATCTTCGGCATAGCGTGCGCTTTCAGAATAAAAGCTGAGTCCGCTGGTCAGCGCCGGCACTAACTCCGCAATATTGTCATGAACCACTTTCTTTAATTTTTTAACAGAAAGTGCGTTGACGTCCAGGTTACAGGCAAGGGTAACAAGCATTAATCTCGGCCAACAACAATGTTATCTGCTTATCTTACTCCTTTTCCGCCCTCGTCGGTAAATTTTTCGATTTACCGCTGTTCTTTACCTTACGCCAACATTCCAACCGAATGGAAATATCCCTGGGTTTTGTAAGGAGGACGGGGGGAGATCCGCTGTGCTAGGGATTGTTACGTTCCGTTGCATTATTGTCGCGCCCTAGCTTGAGCTACGGCAGTTGTTGTGATGTTATATTGTAACTATTAACCCGTCATTTTGGTCATCACATTGATTCCCACTTCACGACATGGCGCCGCGCCGTCACTGAATTCGTTGTTCACCACCTCCGCTGCCGCGCGTTGTGCGGGGGCCGTTGTGCTGCTGGCTCTGCTGTGGCTCGGCATCTTTTGGGCGGTATCGCTGCCATGATCATGCTGCGTCAGCTGGTGCTAGGCTATGGCGCCACGCCGCTTTTCCCGCCGCTGAGCGGGCAGTTTACCGCCGGCTCGTTAACCGCGGTGGTGGGCGTCAATGGGGCCGGAAAATCGACATTGCTGAAAACGCTCGTCGGTTTGTTGCCGCCGATGGGCGGCAGCCTGAATTTCAGCGGCGGAAAGCCGCCGCGCAGAGCTTATTTACCGCAGCAGGCGGAGCTGGATCGGCAGTTCCCGATCGCGGTAAGCGATCTGGTGGCGATGGGCTGTTGGCCGCAAAGCGGCATGTTCGGCGGTATGAACAAGCATGCGGCGAGCCAGGTTAATGAGGCGCTGGCGAGCGTCGGCATGAGTGCGCTGGCGCACAGCCCGGTGGGCGAGCTCTCCGGCGGCCAGCTGCAGCGGGTGTTGTTTGCGCGCCTGCTGGTCCAACAGGCGCCGCTGATTTTGCTGGATGAACCTTTCACCGGTATCGACAGCGCCACCACGCAGATCCTGCTGCAGGCGATCGCGCAACTGCACCGGCAGGGGAAAACGGTGATCGCCGTGCTGCACGATATGTCGATGGTCGCCGAGCATTTTCCGCAGGCGCTGTTGCTGACGCCGCAGGCTTGCCACTGGGGCGCGGCCGAGCAAGTGCTGGAACAGGTGCCGAGGTATCACGCCGCCGACCGGCTGCCGGATCTGCGGGCGGTGACGCCATGATGCTATTGCATGGGCTTATCGATCCTTTTCTCTCTTTCGGTTTTATGCGCCGCGCGCTGATGGCCTGCCTGGCGTTGTCGCTCAGTGCCGCCCCGCTGGGCGTGTTTCTGTTGCTGCGCCGCATGAGCTTGGTTGGGGATGCGTTGTCCCACGCGGTGTTGCCCGGCGCGGCGATCGGTTATCTGATTTCCGGCATGTCGCTGGTGGCGATGGGCGTAGGCGGCTTTATCGCCGGGCTGGCGGTGGCGATGCTGTCCGGCCTGGTGAGCCGCCGCACGCCGCTGAAAGAGGACGCCAGCTTCGCCGGATTCTATCTGGGCTCACTGGCGCTGGGGGTCACGCTGGTCTCGTTGCGCGGTTCCAGCGTGGATCTGCTGCACGTGTTGTTCGGTTCGATCCTGGCGGTGGATGCGCAGGCGATGCTGATGGTCGGTGCGATCGCCTCGGTTTCGCTGCTGGCGCTGGCGGCGCTGTACCGCGCGCTGGTTATCGAATCCTTCGACGTCACTTTCCTGCGCGTTAACGCGCCGCGCCGGTTGGCGCTGATCCACGGCCTGTTTTTGGCGCTGGTGGTGGTCAATCTGGTGGCGGGATTCCAGATCCTCGGCACCCTGATGTCGGTTGGGTTAATGATGTTGCCCGCCGCCAGCGCGCGCTTCTGGGCGCGCAATCTGCCGCAGACGCTGGCGACGGCGATGGGCATCGGCGCGCTTTCCAGTCTGATTGGGCTGGTGTGGTCCTATCACGCTTCGCTTCCCGCCGGCCCGGCGATCGTGCTCAGCGCCAGCATCCTCTTTTTTGTCTCGATCCTGTTTGGAACGCGCGGAGGCATTTACGCCTTTGCGCGCCGTTGAGAGTGCCATTTGCAAGGAGAAAATATGAAACGTTTACCTATATCGCTGGCGGTAGCTGCTCTGCTGGCCAGCCCATTGGCGATGGCGAAGACTGTCGACGCCGTCGCCAGCTTTTCCATTCTCGGAGATATCGTCAAGCAGGTGGGCGGCGATCACGTCAAGGTCAGCACGCTGGTGGGGCCGGATGGCGATCCGCACAGTTTCGAGCCTTCACCGCAGGACGGCAAGAAGCTGGCGCAGGCCGATGTGGTGTTCGTCAGCGGCCTGGGGCTGGAAGGGTGGATCGATCGCCTGGTCAAGGCTTCGGGTTATAAAGGGCAGGTGATCACCGCTTCACAGGGCATCAACACCCGCCAGATGGAAGAGGATGGCAAACCGATTACCGATCCTCACGCCTGGAACAGCATGAAAAACGGCGTGCAGTACGCCACCAACGTGATGAACGCCCTGATCGCCGCCGATCCTGAGGATGCCAACTATTTTCGCCAGCGCGGCGCCGACTACATTCAGCAGCTGCAAAAGCTGGATCTGTGGGCCAAAACCCAGTTCGCCGCAGTGCCGCCGCAGAAACGTAAGGTGCTGACCAGCCATGATGCTTTTGGCTACTTTGGACAAGAGTATGGCGTCACCTTCCTTGCCCCGGTCGGATTTTCCACCGAAGCGGAAGCCAGCGCCAGCGACGTGGCGAGCCTGATTAAGCAGATTAAACAGGAGAAGGTTAACGCTTACTTTATCGAAAACCAGACCGATCCGCGGCTGGTGAAGCAGATTGCCGCCGCCACCGGCGCCAAGGCGGGCGGCGAGCTGTACCCTGAAGCGCTCTCCCGCGCTGGCGGCCCGGCGGCCACCTATGAGCAGGCGTTCAAACACAATGTCGACACGTTGCTGAGCAGCATGAAGTAATCTCTGCCCCCCGCCCGCGGGTGGGGGGCAGCTTGCAGGCACTTTCTCGCCATAAAAAAAGCCCCGTTGAGCAGCAACGGGGCTTTGCGACAGATGACACTTGGGAGTTAACGCTTTTTCTTACGTCCCTGTACCGCTTTGAATCGCGGATTGCTTTTACAGATCACATAGATGCGGCCACGACGACGCACGACTTTGCAATCCGGATGGCGATTTTTCGCCGAACGCAATGAACTCAATACCTGCATGGGGTTTCCTTGTTACTTATTGCCGATAAAGCGGCCAAAGCGCTGCTGGAAGCGCGCCGTGCTGCCTTCTTTGGAATAGTCTTTCTGCTTACCGGTGTAATACGGATGCGAAGCGGAAGAGACGTCGAGGGTGACATACGGCCAGCTTTCGCCGTCCAGTTCGATAGTGCGATCGGTTTTGATGGTCGATCCCACTTTGAAGTAGGCATTGGCGCTGACGTCGTGGAACACCACGGTGCGATAATCGGGATGGATGCCGGGTTTCATAATGGCCTTCTCATGTAATGTTATACTATAACAATAATTATGCGCCGACCTGGCATCATGATCAAGCGTAAATTGCACTCACGAGCGAATTAATGAGAACGGTTTGCATTAACCTGCTGAAGCAAAAGAAAAAGGCCGCATGCGCGGCCTTTCGATTATCGGGTGGAGCTCACATCACTGAGCGATCAGTGGTGCTCTACCGGGTGGCTGTGTTCCAGGTCTTCGTTCTTCTTGCTGAAGCGGCGGCGAACCACCACGAAGAACACCGGTACGAAGAAGATCGCCAATACGGTCGCGGTGATCATCCCGCCCATTACGCCGGTACCTACCGCGTTCTGTGCGCCGGAGCCTGCGCCGCTGCTGATAACCAGCGGCAGAACCCCGAGGATGAAGGCCAGGGACGTCATCAGGATTGGACGCAGACGCATACGCACTGCTTCCAATGTCGCCTCGATCAGGCCTTTGCCTTCTTTTTCCATCAGGTCTTTGGCGAATTCCACGATCAGGATGGCGTTCTTCGCCGATAGACCAATGGTGGTCAGCAACCCTACCTGGAAGTACACGTCGTTGTTCATGCCGCGCATCGTCGCGGCCAACAACGCACCGATAACCCCCAGCGGCAATACCAGCATGACCGAGAACGGCACGGACCAGCTTTCATACAGCGCCGCCAGACACAGGAACACCACCAGAATCGAGATGGCGTACAGCGCCGGCGCCTGGTTGCCCGACAGACGTTCCTGATAGGACATGCCGGTCCAGTCGTAACCGATGCCGCTTGGCAGTTTGGACGCCAGTTGCTCCATCAGGTTCATCGCTTCACCGGTACTCTTGCCCGGTGCGGCCTGGCCCAGAATTTCCATCGACGGCAAGCCGTTATAGCGTTCCAGACGCGGTGAGCCGTATTCCCATTTCGCCGAAGAGAAGGCGGAGAATGGCACCATCTGGCCGCTGGTACCGCGCACATACCACTTGTTGATGTCTTCCGGCAGCATGCGGAACGGCGCTTCGGCCTGTACGTACACCTTCTTCACACGACCGCGGTCGATGAAGTCGTTGACGTACGAGCCACCCAGCGCGGTGCTCAGCGTGCTGTTAATGGTGGTGATGCTCACGCCCAACGCCTTGGCTTTCTCCTGATCGACGATCAGTTTGAACTGCGGCGTATCTTCCAGGCCGTTCGGGCGCACACCCACCAGCACGTCCGGATGCTGAGCAACCATGCCCAACAGCTGGTTACGCGCTTCGGTCAGTTTTTCGTGCCCCAGGCCGCCCTGGTCGATCAGCTCGAAGTCGAAGCCGGTTGCGGTACCGAGTTCGATGATCGCCGGCAGGTTGAACGGGAACACCAGGCCTTCTTTAATCTGCGAGAAGGCGCCCATGGCGCGACCGGCGATCGCTTCTACCTTGTTCTCGGCCCCCGGACGCTCGCCCCAGTCTTTCAGGCTGACGAATGCCAGGCCGTTGTTCTGGCCGTTACCGTTGAAGCCGAAGCCCGCGACGGTAAACACCGAAACCACGTTGTCCTTTTCCTTGTTCAGGAAGTAGTCGGAGACTTCTTCCAGCACATTGCTGGTGCGGGATTCGGTGGCACCGGCAGGCAGTTGCACCATGGTCAACAGGATGCCCTGGTCTTCGTCCGGCAGGAACGAGGAAGGCAGGCGCAGGAACAGCAGGCCCATGCCAACCACGATCAGCAGGTAGATGATCAGGTAGCGGCCGGTGCTGCGCAGGATGTTGCCCACGCTGTCGGTGTAGTGATGTGTGCTCTTCTCGAACATGCGGTTAAACCAGCCGAAGAAGCCTGTTTTAACCCCGTGATCGCCTTTCGGGATCGGTTTGAGCATGGTGGCGCACAGCGCCGGCGTCAGGATCAAGGCCACCAGCACCGACAGCACCATCGCGGACACGATGGTGATCGAGAACTGGCGATAGATGGCGCCGGTTGAACCGCCGAAGAACGCCATTGGCACGAATACCGCCGACAGCACCATGGCGATACCCACCAGCGCGCCCTGGATCTGGCCCATCGATTTATGGGTGGCTTCTTTCGGCGGCAGCCCCTCTTCGGACATGACGCGCTCGACGTTTTCCACCACCACGATGGCGTCATCCACCAGCAGGCCGATCGCCAACACCATGGCGAACATCGTCAGGGTGTTTATCGAGAAGCCGAACGCCGCGAGTATCGCAAAGGTCCCCAGCAGCACCACCGGCACCGCGATGGTTGGGATCAGCGTCGCGCGGAAGTTCTGCAGGAACAGATACATCACCAGGAATACCAGGATGATGGCTTCGATCAGCGTTTTCACCACTTCGTTGATGGAGATTTTAACGAACGGGGTGGTGTCGTACGGATAAACCACTTTCATCCCTTGCGGGAAGAATGGTGCCATCTTGGCCAGCTCGTCTTTCACAGCTTTAGCGGTGTTCAAGGCGTTGGCACCGGTCGCCAGTTTGATACCCAGACCGGCGGCTGGCTTGCCGTTATAGCGAGCGGTAACGGCGTAGCTTTCCGCGCCGCGCTCGATGTGAGCGACGTCGCGCAGGCGCACCTGGGAACCGTCGGTATTCACCTTCAGCAGGATCTTGCCGAACTCTTCCGGCGAAGTCAGACGGGTCTGCGCGATGATCGAGGCGTTCAACTGCTGCCCCGGCACCGGCGGCAGGCCGCCCAGCTGGCCTGCGGCAATCTGGTTGTTTTGCTCGGTGATGGCGGAGGTCACGTCCGTGGTCGTCAGCTGGTAGTTGTTCAGCTTGTTCGGGTCCAGCCAGATACGCATCGCGTACTGGGCACCGAACAGCTGCACTTCACCCACGCCGGACGAACGGCTGATCGGATCCTTGATGTTAGAGGCCACGTAGTCCGAAAGATCGTCCTGAGTCATGTTCGGATCGTCGGAAACGAAGCCGGCCACCATCAGGAAGCTGCTGCTGGATTTTTGTACCTTCAGGCCCTGTTGCTGAACTTCTTGCGGCAGCAGTGGGGTGGCCAATGACAGTTTGTTCTGGACCTGAACCTGCGCGATGTCAGGATCGGTGCCGGATTCAAACGTCAGGGTAATGGTGACGCTACCAGAGGAATCACTGGTGGAGGACATGTACATCAGGTTATCGATACCGTTCATGTTCTGTTCGATAACCTGTGTAACGGTATCCTGCACCGTTTTGGCATCTGCGCCCGGGTAGTTGGCGGAAATACTCACCGCCGGCGGTGCAATAGTGGGATACTGCGCGATGGGCAGTTTCATTATTGCAAGCACCCCCGCCAACATGACGATGATGGCGATTACCCAGGCGAAAATTGGGCGGTCTATAAAGAACTTAGCCATGTATTACCGGCTCCTTTTTATGACTTCTGCGCTTCAGACTGCGGCTGTTTTTGCGCCTGAGTGTCAACTTCCTGCACTTTTACCTGCGCGCCCGGATGCACTTTCATCAGGCCGGAGACGATCACGCGATCGCCGGCTTTCAGGCCATCGGTAACCAGCCATTTGTCGCCAATCGCCTGGTCCGCCTTCAGCGTGCGCAGCTCAACTTTGTTGTCTGCCCCTACCACCAACGCCGTCGCGTCGCCGCGCGGGTTGCGGGTGACGCCCTGTTGAGGCACCAGCAACGCATCGCTGCGTACGCCTTCGTCCAGACGGGCGCGCACGAACATGCCAGGCAACAGCGTATCGTTCGGGTTAGGGAACAGGGCGCGAATGGTAATGGAGCCGGTGGTCTCATCGACGGTGACGTCAGAGAATTCCAGCGTGCCTTCCTGCGCATATTCGGTGCCGTTTTCCAGCATCAGTTTCACCTTGGCCTTGCCGTTTTCCTGCTTCAGCGCGCCGCTGGCCAGTTCTTGCTTCAGGCGCAGGAAGTCGGTGCTCGACTGGGTGACGTCGACATACATCGGATCCAGCTGCTGCACGGTGGACAGGGCGGTCGCCTGGCCGTTGCTGACCAGCGCGCCTTCGGTCACGGCGGATTTGCCGATGCGGCCGGAGATCGGGGAGGTCACTTTGGTGTACGCCAGATTAATGCGCGCGGTTTCCACGGCGGCCTTGGCGGCCACCACGGCGGCATCCGCTTGCTGCAGTGTGGAGACGGCGTTGTCGTAGTCCTGCTTACTGATATAGCTGGTACCCAGCAATGGCTTGTAGCGGTTTACCGTCACGCGTGCGATGGAAGCGCTGGCCTGTGCTTTGGCCAAATCGCCTTTCGCGCTGTCGTAGCTGGCTTGATAGGTTGCGGGATCGATTTGGTACAGAGACGTCCCGGCCTTGATATCGCTGCCTTCGACGAAGTTGCGCTTCAGGATGATGCCACTGACCTGAGGGCGAACTTCGGCGATACGATACGCAGCGGTGCGGCCAGGAAGATCGGTAGTGATGTTGAGAGGCTCGGCCTTCAAGGTGACTACGCCCACTTCAGGTGCCTGTTGTTGGGCACCTTGCTGTTGGGTTTCTTTATCGTTACATCCTGTTAGCACTAAGCTGCCTGAAAGCATCAGAACGGCCGCCAGAGGCGTTAACCCTCTGTTTTTGTTCATAGAAAAACCTCAAGTGTCCGATTTCAAAATGATCAATGGATCACAAGCTTTAAAACCCATTGCTGCGTTAATTATATGTGCGTGCTATGGTACATACATTCGCGAATGTATGTAAATCACACTCCCCCTAAATAACAATGCCATGGCACGAAAAACCAAACAGCAGGCGCAAGAAACCCGACAGCAAATCCTCGATGCTGCGGTGAGAGAGTTCTCTGAACGTGGCGTTGCTGCAACGTCACTGACAGATATTGCCACCGCTGCTGGGGTTACGCGTGGAGCCATTTACTGGCACTTCAAGAATAAGGTAGACCTGTTTAATGAAGTTTGGGAATCTACCGAGCCGAAAATTGACCAGCTCGAAACAGAGTATCAGGCAAAGTTTCCCGATAATCCACTGCGGGTTATCCGGGAAATTCTGATTTACGTTCTGACGTCTACGGTTGAAGACGGCCGCAGGCGGGCGTTGATGGAAATTATATTCCACAAATGCGAGTTTGTCGGTGAAATGATGCCGCTGCTGGATTCGCGCAAGGTGCTGTACCTCGCCGGTTACGAACGCATCGAAGCGGTGCTGTACAACTGCATTCACCACGGGCAATTGCCGGCCGATCTGCACACTCGTCGCGCGGCGATCATCCTGCGCGGTTATATCACCGGCCTGCTGGAAAACTGGCTGTTTATGCCGGAAAGTTTCGATTTGCGGGCCGAAGCCGAAGCGCTGGTGGATGCGTTTTTGGAGATGCTGCAGTTTTGCCCCACCTTGCGCCTCAGATCCGATATGCCGACGGCAGCACCGCCCAACGCCGGCTCCCTGCCTTTATAAGGAGAGATTTCATGTCATCAGTCGTTCTCATCGCCAATGGCGCCGCCTATGGCCACGAATCCTTGTTCAATGCGCTGCGGTTGGCCATCGCCATGAAAGAGCAGCAGAGCAGTCTCGATCTGCGGCTGTTTCTGATGTCCGATGCGGTGGTGGCCGGGTTGGCCGGGCAGCAGCCGCACGAGGGGTACCACCTGCAGCAGATGCTGGAAATCCTCACCGCGCAGCAGGTGCCGGTCAAGCTGTGCAAGACCTGCGCCGACGCGCGCGGCGTCAGCCGCTTGCCGCTGGCGGACGGCGTGGCGATCGGCACGCTGGTCGAGCTGGCGCAGTGGACGCTGGCGGCGGAGAAAGTGCTGACTTTCTGATTTCGCGACAATGGGACATCACCGGCAACGCTTTTGTTGTTCGTTGCCTGCCGGCTGTCGTGATAATCTTCAGGCTTCTTAACCGATTCCGAAGCTAAATCATGCATCGCTGGTTGACTCTGCCCTCTCTGGCGCCGCGCTCGTTTGTCGGCGCATGCCGGCGGCGCATCGCCGCCGCGACACTTCTTTTCCTGATTTGCGCGCTGAGCTTGCCGACACAGGCGGCGCTGAACGGCGATCTGCCGCAGCGCAGCGAAGTGCAAAGCCAGCTGGAAACGCTGAGCAAGCAAAAAGCCCTGACGCCGGTCGAAAAGCTGTCCCAACAGGATTTGACCCGCACGCTGGAGCTGCTGGACGCCCTCGAGCGCAACCGGCAAGACGCCGCACAGCTTAAACAGCAGGTGCAGCAGGCGCCGGCGAAGCTCAATCAGGTCACTGCCGAACTGGATGCGCTGAAGCAGCCGGTGGACAATGCGGCGGCGCGCGCTGCGCTGTTGCCGCTGTCGCTGCGCCAGTTGGAAAGCCGGCTGTATCAAACGCTCGACGAGCTGCAAAGCGCGCAGGAGAGCCTCTCCACCTACAACAGCCAACTGGTGTCGCTGCAAACCCAGCCCGAGCGGGTACAAAGCACCATGTACGCCGCCTCGCAGCGCCTGCAGGAGATCCGCAGCCAGCTCAGCGGCCAGACGCCGGGGCAAGATTCGCTGCGCAACAGTCAACAGGTGATGCTGAGCACCGAGCAGGCGCTGCTCAATGCGCAGCTGGAGCTGCAGCGCAAGAGCCTGGAAGCCAATACCACGCTGCAGGATCTGCTGCAAAAGCAGCGCGACTACACCACGGCGCATATCGACGCGCTGGATAAGTCAGTGCAGTTGCTGCAGGAGATCGTCAACAGCAAGCGGTTGACGCTGTCTGAAAAGACCGCCAAAGAGGCGCAGAACCCGGAAGACGCCACCGATATCCAGCACGATCAGCTGGTCAGCAAGCAGCTGGACGTCAACCGCCAGCTGAGCCAGCGGCTGATTGCCGCCACCGAAGAGAGCAACACCCTGTTCCAGCAGAATATTCGGGTCAAAAACTGGCTCGATCGCGGGCTGCAGGCGGAGCGTAACCTGAAAGAGCAGATCCAGGTGCTGAAGGGCAGCCTGGTGCTGTCGCGCATCCTGTATCAGCAGCAGCAGAGCCTGCCGCAGGGCACGCTGTTGGCGGATATGGACACGCGCATCGCCGATTTGCGGCTGGAGCAGTTCGATATCAATCAGCAACGCGACGATCTGTTCAAGGGGGAGGATTACATCAACCAGCTGGTGGCCGAAAGCAAGGAAAAGGCCGGCCCGGAAGTGATCGACGCGTTGAACGAGATCGTCGACATGCGCCGCGAGCTGTTGGATCAGCTGAACAAACAGCTCAGCAACCAGCTGTCGCTGTCGATCAACCTGCAGATCAATCAGCAGCAGCTGACCAGCGTCTACGGTTCGTTGCAGGATACGCTGACCCAGCAGATCTTCTGGGTCAACAGCAACAAGCCGGTCGATCTGGCGTGGCTGAAGGCGATGCCAGAGGCGGTGCGCGATCAGCTTGCCGGGCTAGATATCAAATTCGACGGCGGCAAGCTGGTGCAGGGCGGGTTGAATGCGCTGGTGTTCCTGATCCCGATGCTGTTGGCGATCGGGGTATTGCGCTGGCGCTACCGGCTGATCGACGGCCATTTGCAAAAGCTGGCCAGCGATGTGGGGCAACTGAAGCGCGACGGCCAACTGCATACGCCGAAGGCTATCGCGCTGACCTTGCTGAAGGTATTGCCCGGCGCCGCGCTGCTGCTCGGCGTCGGTTTCTGGATGTATCGCGCCGATTTCGGCATCAGCGACTTTATCTGGGCATTGTCGCAGCAGCTGGCGCTGTCGTGGCTGGTGTTCGGCTTCAGCTATCGGATGCTGAAACCGGGCGGCATTGCCGAGCGGCATTTCAACTTCGGCGCCAATCTGTGCGCGCATTACCGCCGGCAGACGCTGCGGCTGGGATTGGCGCTGCAGCCGCTGATCTTCTGGTCGGTATTGGGCGAAAAAGCGCCGCTGCGCCTGGTGGAAGACGTTATCGGCCAGATCGTGGTGATGCTGACGCTGGCGCTGCTCGCGGTGCTGGTGTTCCCGCTGTGTCGCGACAGCTGGCGCGAAAAGGGCTCGCACGCCGTGCGGCTGATGGTAGTTACAGCCATCGCCGCCACGCCGCTGATCCTGCTGGGGCTGATGTTCGCCGGTTACTTCTATACCACGCTGCGACTGGCCAGCCGCTGGATAGACAGCCTGTATCTGTTTTTCCTGTGGAATATCGTGTACCTGACCGCGCTGCGTGGTCTGAGCGTGGCGGCGCGGCGTCTGGCCTACCGGCGCGCGTTGGCGCGGCGGCAAAACGTGGCGAAAGAGGGGGCCGAAGGCGGTGAACCGGTGGTGGAAGAGCCGCCGCTGGCGCTCGATCAGATCAACCAGCAGTCGCTGCGCCTGACCACCCTGGTGCTGTTCGCCATCTTCGCCAGCGCCTTCTATGCCATTTGGTCGGATCTGGTGACGGTCATCGCCTATCTGGACAGCATCACGCTGTGGCATTACACCAGCACCGTGGCGGGCAGCAGCGTGGCGCAGGCGGTGACGCTGGGCAACATGATGGTGGCGATCGCCGCAGTGATCGTCGCCTACGTGCTCACCCGCAACTTGCCTGGTCTGCTGGAGGTGGTGGTGCTGTCGCGGCTGCAGCTGCGGCAGGGGGCGTCCTATGCCATCACCACCGTGCTCACTTACCTGATCACCGCCGTGGGCGCCGTGGTTGCGCTGGGATCGCTCGGCGTTTCCTGGGACAAACTGCAATGGCTGGCCGCCGGTCTGACGGTCGGGCTGGGCTTCGGGTTGCAGGAGATCTTCGCCAACTTCGTCTCCGGCCTGATCATTCTGTTCGAACGCCCGATCCGCATCGGCGATACCATCACCATCGGCACCTTCTCCGGTTCGGTCAGCAAGATCCGCATTCGCGCCACCACCATTACCGACTTCGATCGCAAAGAGGTGATCATTCCGAACAAGGCGTTCGTCACCGAGCGGCTGATCAACTGGTCGCTGTCCGACACCATCACTCGCGTGCTGATCAAGGTCGGCGTGGCCTACGGCTCCGATCTCGACAAGGTGAAAAAGGTGTTGCTGCAGGCGGCGCACGACAACCCGCGGGTGATGACCGATCCCGAACCGCAGGTGTTCTTCCTCAACTTCGGCGCCAGCACGCTGGATCACGAACTGCGGCTCTATGTGCGCGAACTGCGCGATCGCAGCTACACGGTGGATGAACTGAACCGCTCAATCGACCGCCTGTGCCGGGAAAACGACATCGACATCGCTTTCAACCAGCTGGAGGTGTATCTGCATAACCAGCAGGGCAACGAAGTGCAGGAAGTGAAAAGAACGCTGTCGCCGGACGACGGCGGCCAGACGGCGGGCTGATGAACGTTGAAAGACGAAAGGGACAGCGCGGCGCTGTCCCTGGTTACTGTCCGGCGGGCAGATAGGGCGAGGTGACGCCGGCGCGCTGCAGCTTTTCCTGATAATCCCGTTTGACGATATCCAGCGCCGCCAGTGCGGTGACCGGATCGATCTCGTTGCATTCCAGCAGGTAAATCAAGTCTACCGCCAGCTGCAGTTCGGGTGAGGCGTTTTCCAGAGACATAGCACCTGCGCTTATTAATTAATGGGATGAATAACTCGCATACCGGCAGAGTATAGTGAACCCGGCGCGCAACCGGGAATAATCATTAAAATATTGTGATAAATCTTCAAAAACCGTTTTCTTTGCGCTCGATATTGCGCTCGATGCGCGCCAACGCCTGACGACAGCGCATCAGCCGCCCCTCCAGCGCCGCCAGCTCGTGCTGCAGTTTTTGCTGCGCCGCCAGCGTGGTTTGGCGGCCGAGCAGGCTTTCCCGATCCTGAATCATGGCGATCAGCCGGCGTTCGTAGTCCTGATGCTCGGCCAGCTTGTGGTAAAGATCGGCCTCGGGGGCTTCTTTCGGCTGGTTCTTGCGCCGCAGCGCCTGGGTCGCCAGCTCGCGCTGCAGGGCGGCGATCTGAGCCACCAGTTTTTCGGCCAGAAAGGCCACCTGGCTGGTGCGGTTGTCGTTGGCGGCGCTTTGCAGCTGGGCGAAATTCTTCTCCACCTCGGCCAGGTAGTCGCGCAGCCGCGTGCCGCGATTGGCGAACAGGGCGGCGTCGAAGCGCGCCTGCGGGATCGGAACGTCGCCGCGCGGGGTCACTTCGGCCGCCAGCGCCGCGATCTGCTGTGCCAACACCTGTAATAGACGCTGAGTGCTCACATAAGCTCCCTCTTGATTTCAACAGGCGTAAGCTTGCCCGCGATGCTGTTGTGAAACAAGCGCCGCATGCATATTCCGCCGGCGCGGCGCCGATGCTACAGTAGGCCGCAACCGATTGAGGAGCGAAGAGCCGCATGACGCGTGGGTTATTGATCATTTTGGGCTGGTTGGCGGTGGTGCTGGCGACGTTGGGCGTGGTGCTCCCGCTGCTGCCGACCACGCCGTTCCTGCTATTGGCCGCCTGGTGCTTCGCCCGCTCTTCGCCGCGCTTTCATCACTGGCTGCTGTACCGTTCCTGGTTTGGCCCTTATCTGCGCCATTGGCAGCAGCATCGCGCGCTGCCGCCGGGGGCGAAGTGGAAGGCTGTGCTGGTGATCGTGCTGACCTTCGCCTGTTCGCTGTGGCTGGTGAAAATCTGGTGGGTGCGCGGGCTGTTGCTGCTGATGCTGGCCATTTTGCTGACCTTTATGCTGCGTCTGCCGGTTATTGACCTGCCGCAACAAAAACAGCGCTGATTGTACCTTACACTCCTCAATAGCTTTCAAGCCGCAGCCAGGCGACAAACGCAGGCATCCCCGGAAGCTTACTTAGGTAAGTGACCGGGGGGAATGCGTGCAGTCAACAACGCTGCGGGTTGAAAGATGCAGGGGAGAGTTGCATTTGTCCGCCAGTTTGCATAGATTTGGGCGTTTTCGTGCGCGGATCGCCTGCCATTTCTTCTCCGGTGTGTTTCTCCCGGGGGCGGCGGGTGAGCGGCGCGCCGGTTTTCAGGCAGTTTTATCAGGCAACAATTATGACCGCTACTGCGCAGCAGCTTCAGTTTATTAAAGACAGTATCAAAACCATCCCGGATTATCCGAAGCCGGGCATCCTGTTCCGCGACGTGACCAGCCTGCTGGAAAACCCGTTGGCCTATGCCGCCAGCATCGAGCTGCTGGTTGAGCGCTATCGCGAAGCGGGCGTGACCAAGGTGGTGGGTACCGAAGCGCGTGGTTTCCTGTTCGGCGCGCCCGTCGCGCTGGCGCTGGGCGTCGGTTTCGTGCCGGTGCGCAAACCGGGCAAACTGCCGCGCGCCACGCTCAGCGAAAGCTATGAGCTGGAGTACGGCACCGACAAGCTGGAGATCCACACCGATGCCATCACCGCGGGTGACAAAGTGCTGGTGGTGGACGATCTGCTGGCGACCGGCGGCACCATCGAAGCGACCACCAAACTGATCCGCCGTCTGGGCGGTGAAGTGAACGACGCCGCGTTCATCATCAACCTGCCGGATCTGGGCGGGGAAGCGCGTCTGAACAAGCTGGGCATCGATTGCTACTGCCTGGTGGACTTCGCCGGCCATTGATGCGGCATTGCCCCTTGGGCACAACGGCCTCGCGGATCGCCGCGGGGCTGTGTTAGCATGACCCTCCAGATTCCTCGACTTCTCCGGTATTAATGAGCTATCAGGTTCTCGCCCGTAAGTGGCGCCCTCAAACGTTCGCAGACGTGGTCGGCCAGGAACATGTCCTGACCGCGCTGGCCAACGGCCTCTCACTGGGGCGGATCCATCACGCCTATCTGTTCTCGGGCACGCGCGGCGTGGGGAAAACCACCATCGCCCGCTTGCTGGCCAAAGGCCTGAACTGTGAAACCGGCATCACCGCCACGCCATGTGGCCAATGCGACAACTGCCGCGAGATCGAGCAGGGGCGCTTTGTCGATCTGATCGAGATCGACGCCGCTTCCCGAACCAAGGTGGAAGATACCCGCGATCTGCTGGACAACGTCCAGTACGCGCCGGCGCGCGGCCGCTTCAAGGTCTACCTGATCGACGAAGTGCACATGCTCTCGCGCCACAGCTTCAACGCGTTGCTGAAGACGCTGGAAGAGCCGCCGCCGCACGTCAAATTCCTGTTGGCCACCACCGATCCGCAAAAGCTGCCGGTGACCATTCTCTCGCGCTGTCTGCAGTTCCACCTCAAAGCGCTGGACGTCGATCAGATCCGTCAGCAGCTGGAAACGGTGCTGACGGCGGAGCAGATCACCAGCGACGCCCGTGCGCTGCAGCTGCTGGCGCGCGCCGCCGACGGCAGCATGCGCGACGCGCTGAGCCTGACCGATCAGGCGATCGCCATGGGGCAGGGGCAGGTGACCGCCGCCACCGTCAGCCAGATGCTCGGCACGCTCGATGACGAGCAGCCGCTGGCGATCCTCGAAGCGCTGGTCAGCGCCGACGGCGAAAAGGTGATGGCGCAGGTCGCGCAGGCCGCTTCGCGCGGCGTGGACTGGGAAAACTTGCTGGTGGAGACGCTGGCGCTGCTGCATCGCATTGCGATGGTGCAGCTGTTGCCTTCGATGCTCGACAACCACTACGCCGCCGTGGAGCAACGGCTGCGCGAGCTGGCGCGCACCCTGCCGCCGGCCGATGTGCAACTTTACTACCAGACGCTGTTGGTGGGCCGCAAAGAGCTGGCCTATGCGCCGGATCGCCGCATGGGGGTTGAGATGACCCTGCTGCGCGCGCTGGCGTTTCACCCGAAAGCGGTGATCCCGGAGCCGGTGGCGTTGGTGCAGACCGCGCCGGCGCCGATGGCGCAGCCGCAGCAGGCCGCATCGCCACAGCCGCCGCAGTTTCAGGACGCGCCGCCGCCGCTAGGGCAGCCGGCCGTGCCGCAGCGACAATCATCGGCCCCTTTACCGGATGCCACCGCCCAGCTGTTGAAAGCGCGGTCCCAGCTGCAACGACAGCAGGGAGCATCCACACCAAAAAAGAATGAGCCGGCGGCGCCAGGAATAGCGCGGCCGGCAAACTCGGCGCTGGGGCGTTTGGCTTCGGTGACCGAGCGCAGCCAGCAGCGCCTGGCGGAGAAGAAGGTGCCGGAAAAACCGGCGAAACCGGAAGCCTATCGCTGGCGCGCGCAAACCGAGCCGGAAGCGGCGCCGGAACCGCTGGCGACGCCGAAAGCGCTGCGCACGGCGTTGGAACATGAGAAAACGCCGGAGCTGGCCGCCAAGCTGGTGGTGGAGTCGCTGGAGCGCGACGCCTGGGCGGCAGAAATCGATAAGCTGAAGATCCCGAAATTGGTGCAGCAGCTGGCGTTGAACGCCTTCAAGCAGCAGCCGGAGCCGGGCAAAATTAACCTCCATCTGCGGTCTTCGCAGCGCCATCTGAATTCGCCTTCGGCGCAGAAGACGCTGGCCGACGCGCTCGGTGAGCTGTACGGCGGCCCGATTGAGCTGACCGTGGTGGAGGACGATAATCCGGCGGGGCGCACCCCGCTGGAGTGGCGACAAGCCATCTATGAAGAAAAACTGGCGCAGGCGCGCCAGTCCATCGAAGCGGATACCAACATTCAGACGCTGCGCCGATTCTTCGACGCGGATCTGGATGAAGAGAGTATTCGCCCCCTTTAAACGCCGCGCGAGGTGCGCGGCCCTAGCGACGAGAGACGACTATGTTTGGTAAAGGCGGTCTGGGCAACCTGATGAAGCAAGCCCAGCAAATGCAAGAAAAAATGCAGCAGATGCAGGAAGAAGTCGCCAAATTGGAAGTGACCGGCGAATCCGGCGCGGGCCTGGTGAAAGTCACCATCAACGGCGCGCACAACTGCCGCCGCGTGGAGATCGATCCTAGCCTGATGGAAGACGACAAAGAGATGCTGGAAGATCTGATCGCCGCGGCGTTTAACGACGCCGCGCGCCGCATCGAAGAGACTCAGAAAGAGAAAATGGCCTCCGTCTCCAGCGGCATGCAGTTGCCGCCTGGCTTCAAGATGCCGTTCTGATGCAAACCAGCCCGCTCCTTGAATCCCTGATGGAGGCGCTGCGCTGTTTGCCGGGCGTCGGCCCGAAATCGGCGCAGCGCATGGCGTTTCAACTGCTGCAGCGCGATCGCAGCGGCGGCATGCGCCTGGCGCAGGCGTTGACGCGCGCGATGTCGGAGATTGGCCACTGCGCCGACTGCCGCACCTTCACCGAACAGGACGTCTGCACCATCTGCGCCAATCCGCGCCGCCAGCAAAACGGCCAGATTTGCGTGGTGGAAAGCCCGGCGGATATCCACGCCATCGAGCAGACCGGCCAGTTCGCCGGGCGCTACTTTGTGCTGATGGGGCATCTGTCGCCGCTGGACGGCATCGGGCCGGGCGATATCGGTCTGGATCGCCTGGAGCAACGGCTGGAAAAGGAAAGCATCACCGAAGTGATCCTCGCCACCAACCCGACTGTGGAAGGGGAGGCGACCGCCAACTACATCGCCGAGATGTGCGGCCAGTATGGCGTGCTCGCCAGCCGCATCGCCCACGGCGTGCCGGTGGGCGGCGAGCTGGAGATGGTCGATGGCACCACGCTGTCGCATTCGCTGGCCGGGCGCCACGCCATCAAGTTCTGATGTTTTCCCGGATGGGGCCGCCCGGCCCCATTGTTTTTTGCCAAAAAAATCCCGCCGTCCGCTTGAAAAACAACACCCTGACCCTCATCTGATCCTCATTGTTCGATTTTGGTAGCCATTGTCTTTTGAGGTAATCAATGAGTATGAAAGGTCAAGAAACCCGCGGGTTCCAGTCTGAAGTAAAACAGCTGCTTCATTTGATGATCCATTCGCTGTACTCCAACAAAGAAATTTTCCTGCGTGAGCTGATTTCCAACGCCTCTGACGCCGCCGACAAGCTGCGCTTCCGCGCTCTGTCCGCGCCGGAGCTGTACGCCGGCGACGGCGAGCTGCGCGTACGTTTGTCCTTCGATAAAGAGCAGCGCACCCTGACCATCGCCGACAACGGCATCGGCATGCGCCGCGAAGAAGTGATTGAAAACCTCGGCACCATCGCCAAGTCAGGCACTAAAGCGTTCCTGGAATCCATCGGTTCCGATCAGGCGAAAGACAGCCAACTGATCGGCCAGTTCGGCGTCGGTTTCTACTCGGCGTTCATCGTGGCGGACAAAGTGACCGTGCGCACCCGCGCCGCCGGCGCCGCCGATGACGAAGGCGTGTTCTGGGAGTCCGCCGGCGAAGGCGACTACACCATCGCCGACATCACCAAAGAGACCCGCGGCACCGAAATCACCCTGCATCTGCGCGAAGGCGAAGATGAGTACCTCGACGCCTGGCGCCTGCGTTCGGTGATCGGCAAATATTCCGATCACATCGCCTTGCCGGTGGAGATCGAAAGCAAAAACGAAGAAGACGACACCGTCACCTGGGAGAAGATCAACAAGGCGCAGGCCCTGTGGACCCGCAGCAAGGCTGACGTGACCGACGAAGAGTACAAAGAGTTCTACAAACACATCGCCCACGACTTCACCGATCCGCTGAGCTGGAGCCACAACCGGGTTGAGGGCAAGCAGGAATACACCAGCCTGCTGTACATCCCGGCGCAGGCGCCGTGGGACATGTGGAACCGCGATCACAAGCACGGCCTGAAGCTGTACGTGCAGCGCGTGTTCATCATGGACGACGCCGAGCAGTTCATGCCGAACTATCTGCGCTTCGTGCGCGGCCTGATCGATTCCAACGATCTGCCGCTGAACGTATCGCGCGAGATCCTGCAAGACAGCCGTGTGACGCAAAACCTGCGCGGCGCGCTGACCAAGCGCGTGTTGCAGATGCTGGATAAGCTGGCCAAAGACGACGCCGAAGGCTACCAGAAATTCTGGCAGCAGTTCGGTCTGGTGCTGAAAGAGGGCCCGGCGGAAGACAACGGTAACCAGGAAGCGATCGCCAAACTGCTGCGCTTCGCCTCTACCCACGGTGACAGCTCGGCGCAGACCGTATCGCTGGAAGAGTACGTCGGCCGCATGGCGGAAGGGCAGGAGAAGATTTACTACATCACCGCCGACAGCTACGCCGCCGCCAAGAGCAGCCCGCACCTGGAGCTGTTCCGCAAGAAAGGCATCGAAGTGCTGCTGCTGTCCGAGCGCATCGACGAGTGGATGATGAGCTACCTGACCGAGTTCGACGGCAAGCCGTTCCAATCGGTCAGCAAGGCGGATGAAGCGCTGGATAAACTGGCGGATGAAACCGAAGAGCAGAAGGCCGCCGAGAAGCAACTGGAACCGTTCATCGAACGCGTGAAAACCCTGCTGGGCGATCGCGTGAAGGATGTGCGCCTGACGCACCGCCTGACCGATACGCCGGCGATCGTGGTAACCGACGCCGACGAAATGAGCACCCAGATGGCCAAGCTGTTCGCCGCCGCCGGTCAGCAGGCGCCGGAAGTGAAGTACATTTTCGAGCTTAATCCGGAACATGCTCTGGTCAAACGCGCATCCGACGTGGGCGATAACGAACATTTCGCCGAATGGATCGACCTGTTATTGGATCAGGCGCTGCTGGCTGAACGCGGCACGCTGGAGGATCCGAACCTGTTCATCCGCCGCATGAACAAGTTGCTGTCCGCCTAAAGTTGAAGATATGCGCCCTTAACGGCACCGTTAGGGGCGCATTTTCGGTTTTTCCCCGCCTTTTCTCGCCTTTTGTTCGTCGGTTTTTTTGCACATTCCGCAATCGATTTCCTTCGCGCGCCTTGAGCCTGCCCCCCCTGAAATGGTATCGTTGAGCGTTTTCGCAATTTTATAAAAACTACATAGCAAGGGGATTTACGCAATGCGTATCATTCTGCTGGGCGCTCCGGGCGCTGGTAAAGGTACTCAGGCTCAATTCATCATGGAGAAATACGGCATTCCGCAAATCTCCACCGGTGATATGTTGCGCGCAGCCGTGAAGGCCGGCAGTGAACTGGGCAAGCAGGCGAAAGAGATCATGGACGCCGGCAAGCTGGTGACCGATGAGCTGGTGATCGCGCTGGTCAAAGAGCGCATCGCTCAGGAAGATTGCCGCAAGGGCTTCCTGCTGGACGGTTTCCCACGCACCATTCCGCAGGCTGACGCGATGAAAGAAGCCGGCATCAACGTGGACTTCGTGCTGGAGTTCGACGTGCCGGACGAGCTGATCGTTGACCGCATCGTTGGCCGCCGCGTGCACGCGCCGTCCGGCCGCGTCTACCACGTGAAGTTCAACCCGCCGCAGGTGGAAGGCAAAGACGACGTGACCGGCGAAGAGCTGACCACGCGCAAGGACGACCAGGAAGAGACCGTACGCAAGCGCCTGGTGGAATACCATCAGATGACCGCGCCGCTGATCTCTTACTACAGCAAAGAAGCGGCAGCGGGCAACACCCAATACCGCAAAATCGACGGCACCCGCAAGGTGGCCGAAGTGAGCGCAGAGCTGGCGACCATCCTCGGTTGATCGCAAGCGCATTGTGCATGACGCCGGGCCCGTGGCCCGGCGTTTTTTTTGCCGTTTTGCCGCCAAATTGTGATCGCGGCGGCTTGTTGCAACCGTGCCCGTTAATCGCCCACGCCAAATGGCGTATAACAAGCCTGCGTTTTCACCCTCAGCAGGGAGCCGGGCATGCTCAGACAAACCACTCTTCTGGCGGAAGCCACCGCGCGCCAGATCGTCCAGCGGGCGATGGGCATCATCAGCCATTCCGTCAACGTGATGGACAGCAATGGCGTGATCATCGCCTCCGGCAATCCGCAGCGTCTGTTTCAGCGCCATGAGGGCGCGGTGCTGGCGTTGGCGGAGAATCGGGTGGTGGAGATCGATCGCGCCACCGCCGAGCATCTGAAAGGGGTGCGGCCTGGCATCAACCTGCCGTTCAGCTTTCGTAATCAGCGAGTGGGGGTGATCGGCATTTCCGGCGAGCCGGCCGAGGTGCGCGCCTACGCCGAGCTGGTCAAGATGGCGGCGGAGATGATGGTGGAGCAGGCGGCGCTGCTGGATCAGCACCAGTGGGAAAAACGCTACCGGGAAGAGCTGGCGAATCAGCTGCTGCAGCCACAGCCGAACACCGCGTCGCTGGAAGCGATGGCGGCGTATCTGGGGTTGGATCTGCGCCAGGCGCGCATCGTCTGGATCGTCGAACTGCAAGAGGCGCAGCCGCACCTGCTGCGCGAGCTGTTGGCGGAGCTGGAGGCCACCCAGCGCGACGCGTTGATCGCCATTACCGGCTTCAATGAAATGACCCTGCTGCGCCCGGCCTGCATGGCTCAGGGCGAATGGAGTTTGAAGCTGGAGCGCCAACAGGCGCAGCGTCTGCAAAACCAGCTCAAGCACCGCTTTCGGGTGCGGCTGATCGTCGGCGGTTTCTACGACGATCCGCAAAGCGCCTACCGCTCCAGCCTGACGGCGCGCGCCACCCAGGCGATGGCGCAACGCCTGAAATTGCGTCACGCCACGCTGTTCTACCACGACTATCCGCTGCCGTCGCTGCTGTGCGATCTGGGAGAGGACTGGCGTGCGCAAGAGCTGGGGCGTCCCTGGCGAACGCTGGGCGAACAGGACGAAAAAGGCGTGCTGCGCAGCACGCTGCGCCACTATTTTTCGCAGAATTGTGATCAGACGCAGACCGCCGCGCAGCTGCATATTCACGTCAATACCCTGCGTTATCGCCTGCAGCGCATCGAAGCGATAACCGGCATGAAAATCAATCAATTAACCGATGCTCTGCGGTTGTATATCGGCATGCTGATGCACGACTGAATTGTGCCAACCCACAAATTCCGCGCCGTTCCCCCGGCGATTTTTTGTTGTTTTCCCTCAGGTCTGCGCCGGGCGCGCGCGATATGTTGGCCTGCACATCAACCACGGAGAAAACAACAATGACAACCGTATCCACTCTGGGGGCGCTGGTGGCGTTAGCCGTCGCCATCGTCCTGATTCTACGCAAGGTGCCGCCGGCTTACGGCATGATTGCCGGCGCGCTGGCGGGCGGGCTGTGCGGCGGCGCCGATCTGGTGCAGACCGTGACGCTGATGATCGGTGGGGCGCAGGGCATCACCAACGCCGTGATGCGCATTCTGGCGGCGGGGGTGCTGGCCGGGGTGCTGATCGAATCCGGCGCGGCGCACACCATCGCCGAAACCATCGTGCGCAAGGTGGGCGAAACCCGCGCGCTGCTGGCGCTGGCGGTGGCTACACTGATCCTGACGGCGGTGGGGGTGTTTATCGACGTGGCGGTGATCACCGTCGCGCCGATCGCCCTGTCGATCGCCCAGAAGGCCGGCATTTCACGCGCGGCGATCCTGCTGGCGATGATCGGCGGCGGCAAGGCCGGCAACGTGATGTCGCCCAACCCGAACACCATCGCGGCGGCGGACAATTTCCACGTGCCGCTCACCTCGGTGATGATGGCCGGCATCGTGCCGGGGCTGTGCGGCCTGGTAGTGGCCTATCTGCTGGCGCGCCGCCTGAGCGATAAAGGCAGCAAGGTGATGGCCGAAGAGCTGACTCAGCATGCCGAAGGGGCGCGGCCGGGCTTCGCGGCGGCGATCAGCGCGCCGCTGGTGGCGATCCTGCTGCTGTCGCTGCGGCCGATCGCCGGGATCGCCGTCGATCCGCTGATCGCGTTGCCGGCCGGCGGTTTGGCGGGCGCGCTGTTGATGGGGCGCATTCGCCAGTGCAATCAGTTTATGGTCTCCGGCCTGTCGCGCATGGCGCCGGTGGCGATCATGCTGCTCGGCACCGGCACGCTGGCGGGCATCATCGCCAACTCGGCGCTGAAGGATGTCCTGATTAACGGCTTAACGCACACCGGGCTGCCGGCCTGGCTGCTGGCGCCGCTGTCCGGCGCGCTGATGTCGATGGCGACCGCGTCGACCACCGCCGGCACCGCCGTCGCCTCCGGGGTGTTCAGCTCCACGCTGCTGGAACTGGGGGTGAGCGGGCTAGCCGGCGCGGCGATGATCCACGCGGGCGCCACGGTGCTGGATCACCTGCCGCACGGCAGCTTCTTCCACGCCACCGGCGGCAGCGTCAATATGGCGGTGCACGAGCGGCTGAAGCTGCTGCCGTATGAGACGCTGGTGGGGTTCACCATCGCGGCAATCTCGGCGCTGATGTTTGGCGTATTTAACCTGGCGGGATAAGGAACAGTGATGAAAACGCTGAAAAAAGTGGTTATTGCCCCGGATTCTTTCAAAGAGAGCCTGAGCGCGCTCGGCGTCGCCGACGCCATCGAGCGGGGATTCCGCCAAATCTACCCGCAGGCGCACTACGTGAAGTTGCCGATGGCGGATGGCGGTGAAGGCACGGTGGAGTCGATGGTGGAGGCCACCGGCGGCGAGATCGTCCAGGTGACGGTCACCGGGCCGCTGGGGGAGCCGGTGCAGGGATTCTATGGCCTGCTGGGCGATGGCGCAACCGCGGTGATTGAAATGGCCGCCGCCTCCGGGCTGCATCTGGCGCCGCCCGGCCGGCGCGATCCGCGCATCACCACCAGTTACGGCACCGGCGAACTGATGTTGGCGGCGCTGGAACGCGGCGTGAAGGCGATCATTCTCGGCATCGGCGGCAGCGCCACCAACGACGGCGGCGCCGGGATGATGCAGGCGCTGGGCGTTAAATTGCTGGATAAGGATCGTCGCCCGCTGCCGGTGGGCGGCGCGGCGCTGGCGCAGCTGGCGCACCTCGATCTCGCCGGGTTGGACGCGCGCTGGCAACGGGTGAGCGTGACCGCCGCCTGCGACGTCGATAATCCGCTGTGCGGCGAAAAGGGCGCGTCGGCGGTGTTCGGGCCGCAGAAGGGGGCGACGCCGGAGATGGTGGCGCAGCTCGATGCGGCGCTGCACCACTACGGCGAGCTGCTGGAACGGGAAACTGGCCGCGCCGTGCTCACCCAGTCGGGCGCGGGGGCGGCGGGCGGCATGGGGGCGGCACTGCTCGGCATGCTCAGCGCGCGCTTGCGGCCGGGCATCGAGATTGTCACCGAAACTCTGCGCCTGGATGAGGCGGTGCGCGATGCAGATTTGGTGATCACCGGCGAAGGGCGGCTGGACAGCCAGTCGATTCACGGCAAAACGCCGATTGGCGTGGCGCGGGTGGCCAAGCGCCACGGCGTGCCGGTGATCGCCATCGCCGGCAGCCTGACGCCGGATTATTCGGTGGTGCATCAGCACGGCATCGATGCGGCGTTTTCGGTGCTCGATCGCATTGTGACGCTGGAAGAAGCGCTGGCGGACGCCGATCGCAATCTGCAGGTGACGGCGCGCAACGTGGCGGCGGTATGGCAGCTGGCGCAGGGAAGAAGCCCACAGGCATAGCCTGTTGCTGTTATCGGTTTCGATGCAGGACTTTTCCGTTACAATAGCCGGCATTAATGGCTGCTGACATCCCGACCCAGAACGGAATGCCGGCCGGAAAGGAAATGAGGGGAACTGAGATGAAGCAAGAGAAACACGGCGTATTGCTGGTGAACCTGGGCACGCCAGATGCGCCGACCTCGTCGGCGGTCAAACGCTATCTGAAGGAATTCCTCAGTGACGATCGCGTGGTCGACACGGCGCCGCTGATCTGGTGGCCGATCCTCAACGGCGCGATCTTGCCGATCCGTTCGCCGCGCGTGGCGAAACTCTATCAGTCGGTGTGGATGGAAGAGGGCTCGCCACTGCTGGTGTACAGCCGCCGCCAACAGCGGGCGCTGGCGGCGCGCATGCCGAATACGCCGGTGGAGCTGGGCATGAGCTACGGTTCGCCAAGCCTGGCGGAAGCCATCGACAAGCTGCTGGCGCAGGGCGTGACTAACCTGGTGGTGTTGCCGCTCTATCCGCAATATTCCTGTTCCACCAGCGCGGCGGTATGGGATGGCGTGGCGCGGGTGCTGAAAGGCTATCGCCGCTTGCCTTCTGTGGCCTTCATTCGCGATTACGCCGAACACCCGGCCTATATCGCCGCGCTGCAGCAAAGCGTGGAGCGCTCGTTCGCCGAGCACGGCCAGCCGGACCGGCTGGTGTTGTCGTTCCACGGCATCCCCAAGCGCTATGCGCGGCTCGGCGACGACTACCCGCAGCGCTGCGAGGATACGCTGCGCGCGCTGAGCGCCACGCTGCCGCTGGCGCCGGAGCGGGTGATGATGACGTACCAATCGCGCTTCGGCCGCGAGCCGTGGCTGACGCCGTACACCGATGAAACCCTGAAGGGGTTGCCGGCGCAGGGCGTGAAGCACATTCAACTGATTTGCCCCGGCTTCTCGGCAGACTGCCTGGAAACGCTGGAAGAGATCAAAGAGCAGAACCGCGAGATCTTCCTTAAGGCCGGCGGCGAGAAGTTTGAATATATCTCGGCGCTGAACGACGAGCCGGCGCATATCGACATGATGCAGCAGCTGGTGGCGCAGCGTCTGTAATCATCCATAATCTGTCTATTAGGTGCATCGTGATCGGGCGGGGATGTGTTAACATTCTCCGCTTGTTAAACCGTCACCACCGCCAATCACATGAAATTTCCTGGTAAACGCAAGTCCAAACACTATTTTCCGGTGAGCGCCCGCGATCCGCTTCTGCAGCAGGCCCAGCCCGAAAGTGAAATCAGCACCTCGTATATTGTCGGCATCGACCAGACGCTGGTGGATATCGAGGCAAAAGTGGACGATGCTTTTGTCCAGCGTTACGGCCTGAGCCTGGGCCACTCTTTGGTGATCGAAGACGACGTCGCCGAGGCGCTGTATCAGGAACTGAATGAAAACAACCTGGTCACCCATCAGTTCGCCGGCGGCACCATCGGCAATACCATGCACAACTATTCGGTGCTGGCGGACGATCGTTCGGTGCTGCTCGGCGTGATGTGCAGCAACGTGAAAATCGGCAGCTACGCCTACCGTTATCTGTGCAATACCTCCAGCCGCACCGATCTTAACTATTTGCAGGGCGTTGATGGCGCCATCGGCCGCTGTTTCACGCTGATCGGCGAAAGCGGCGAGCGCACCTTCGCCATCAACCCCGGCCAGATGAACCAGCTGCGCCCGGAAAGCATTCCTGAAGAGGTGATCGCCGGCGCGTCGGCGCTGGTGCTGAGTTCTTACCTGGTGCGCTGCAAGGAAGGGGAGCCGATAAAGGACGCTACCCTGCAGGCGATCGAGTACGCCAAAAAACACGATGTGCCGGTGGTGCTGACCCTGGGCACCAAGTACGTCATTGCCGACAACCCGCAGTGGTGGCGCGACTTCCTGAAGGAAAATGTGACGATTCTGGCGATGAACGAAGACGAAGCGCTGGAGCTGACCGGGCTGAGCGATCCGCTGACCGCCTCGGACATGGCGCTGGAGTGGGTGGATCTGGTGCTGTGCACCGCCGGGCCGAATGGCCTGTATATGGCGGGCTACACCGAAGAAGCCAATAAGCGCCAGACCCAGCACCCGCTGCTGCCGGGGCATATCGCCGAGTTCAACCGCTACGAGTTCAGCCGCGCCATGCGCCGCGAGCACTGTGAAAATCCGCTGCGCGTTTATTCGCATATCGCGCCGTATATGGGCGGGCCGGAGAAGATCATGAACACCAACGGCGCCGGCGACGGCGCGCTGTCGGCGTTGCTGCACGATATCGCCGCCAACGGCTATCACCGCCACAACGTGCCGAACTCCAGCAAGCATGTGCGCAGTTACCTGACCTACTCCTCCCTGGCGCAGGTGTGCAAATACGCCAACCGCGTCAGCTACCAGGTGTTGAACCAGCATTCGCCGCGCCTCACGCGCGGCCTGCCGGAGCGGGAAGACAGCCTGGAAGAGTCCTACTGGGAGCGTTAACCCGCTGAAAAAGAAAAGGTCCGGCAATGCCGGACCTTTTTTCATGCGCGGTGCCTCAGATCGGGCAGCCGCCCATTTTTTCTTCTTCGCTCAGGGTGTCCAGCTGCAGGATGTTCAGCATGCTGTTGGCGATCTCGCGTTCGCCCATGACCACCTGATTGGCGCCGCGATCGGTGATGTAGGCCACTTCATCGTCGTAGTGGGCGCGGGCGATGATCTCGATATTCGGCCGCTTGGCGCGCGCCGAGGCGACGATCTCGCCGGCCTCGTAACCATTCGGGATGGTCAGCAGCAGCCAGCGCGCGCAGTCGAGCCTAGCCAGATCCATCACTTCCGGATTGGCGGCGTTGCCCAGCACCGTCTTGATACCCTGTTCGCGCAACGCTTCCACCCGCGGGCGGGAATTCTCGATCACCACCAGCGGAATGCCCGCCTCGGCCAGTTTGCCGCCCAGCAGGCTGCCGACGCGGCCGTAGCCGACCACAAGCGCGTGATTGCACATATCCACCGGGATCTGTTTCTCTTCTTCCACCGCCTCTTCGAGGATTTGCTCTTCGATGGTTTCGGTTTTGGCCAGATAGCGTTCCAGCAGGGTGAACAACAGCGGGTTGAGCATGATGGACAGAATGGCGCCGGCCAGCACCAGATTGCGGCCGTGCTCCGACATCATGCCGAGCGCGATGCCGAGGCCCGCCAAAATAAAGGCGAACTCGCCGATCTGCGCCAGGCTGGCGGAAATGGTCAGCGCGGTGCGCTTGGAGTGACCGAACATTTTCACCAGCAGGAACGCGGCGGCGGATTTGCCGAACACGATGATCGCCAGCGTCGCCAGCACCGCCAGCGGTTCGTTAATCACGATCATCGGATCGAACAGCATGCCGACCGAGACGAAGAACAGCACCGCGAACGCGTCGCGCAGCGGCAGGGTGTCGTGCGCCGCGCGGTGGCTCAGCTCGGACTCGTTCAGCACCATGCCGGCGAAGAAGGCGCCCAGCGCAAAGGAGACGTCGAACAGCTTCACCGCGCCGTAGGCGATGCCGAGCGCCAGCGCCAATACCGCCAGGGTGAACAGCTCGCGCGAGCCGGTGCTGGCGGTTTTCGACAGGATCCACGGCACCAGGCGGCGGCCGACCACGATCATCAGCGCGATGAAGGCGATGACTTTACCGATGGTCAGCGCCAGCTCCATCAGCAGCTGGCTGCTGCTGGCGTTGTCATTGCCCAGCATATTGCCGAAGGCCGGCAACAATACCAGCGTCAGCACCATCGCCAAATCTTCGACGATCAGCCAGCCGATGGCGATTTGCCCGCGCTGGCTGTCGATCAGTTGCCGTTCCTCCAGGGCGCGCAGCAGCACCACGGTGCTGGCGGTGGAGAGGCAGAGGCCGAACACCAGACCGGAGATCAGATCCCAGCCGAGCAGCTTGGACAGCCCCATGCCGAGCAGGGTAGCGACGGCTATCTGCGCCACGGCGCCGGGAATGGCGATAGATTTTACTGCGAGGAGGTCTTTCAAAGAGAAGTGCAGGCCAACACCGAACATCAACAGGATAACGCCGATTTCCGCCAGTTCCGGCGCCAGTGAGGTGTCGGCGACGAAACCGGGGGTGAACGGGCCGGCGAGCACCCCTGCGGCCAGATACCCCACCAGAGGGGAGATGCGCAGGCGGTTCGCCAGCATGCCGAGGAGGAAGGCGAGTACTAACCCTCCGACGATGGTGGTGATGAGCGGTGTTGAATTATGCATCCATACTCCTTCTGGCTATGCATCGCGGCACGGGAGAAACGCAACAAAGTTACGAAAAGATACATTTAGTTTATTGCATTTGTTCGCGGCTTGCTTGGCTAATTTGGCCTTTTTTGTAAAAAAGCAGAGGATTTCACTTAAGGTGTGGCAATGAGGGGGTTTTGGGACAGATAAACCAAATAACACTGATTTATCCGTAGGATAACCCGGATGAATAAATAATTTCATCCGGGCGGTTCGCGGGGTTATTGTGGTTTATGCTCCATATTGGGCAGTAGCACAGTAATAATGCCGATCAGTGGCAGGAAAGCACAGATTTGGTAGACCAGTTCGATACTGGTCAAATCGGCGACATAACCAAGAACTGCCGCACCTAACCCGCCCATACCGAAAGCAAAACCGAAGAATAAGCCGGAAACCATGCCCACTTTACCGGGGATCAGCTCCTGAGCGTAGACCAGAATGGCGGAGAACGCCGAGGCGAGAATAACCCCGATGATCACCGTCAAAATGCCGGTCCAATAGAGGGATGCATAGGGTAAAACAAGGGTAAACGGCGCAGCGCCGAGAATAGAGCCCCAAATCACGTATTTACGCCCTATCTTGTCGCCAAGAGGCCCGCCGATAATGGTGCCTGCTGCTACCGCAAACAGGAAGGCGAACAGGTGAATTTGGGCATTCTGCACCGAAACACCGAACTTATGTATCAGATAAAAGGTGTAATAGCTGCTGATGCTGGCCAGATAGAAGTATTTGGAGAAAATCAGCACCAGCAGGATGCCCAGTGAGTAGGCCACGGTACGTTTTGGCAGCGGTTTCAGCAGCGACGGGCTTTTCGGCTGCCCTTTAGTTGCCCGATGCTGATGTTGATACCACTTGCTGACCTGCAGCAACACCACGATCGCCAGCAGCGCCGCCAGCGAGAACCAGGCGACGTTGCCCTTGCCGTAAGGCGCGATGATCAGCGCCGCCAGCAGCGGGCCGAGCGAGCTGCCGAAGTTGCCGCCGACCTGGAAGAGCGACTGCGCCAGGCCGTGCCGCCCGCCGGAGGCCATGCGCGCCACGCGCGAGGATTCCGGGTGGAAGACCGATGAGCCGGTGCCCACCAGCGCCGCCGCCAGCAGCACCAGCGGGAAGGTGCTCGCCACCGACAGCAGCAGCAGGCCGGACAGGGTAAAGCCCATGCCGATCGGCAGCGAGTAAGGCTGCGGGTGTTTATCGGTGTAATAGCCGATCAGCGGTTGCAGCAGCGAAGCCGTTAGCTGATAGGTCAGGGTAATCATGCCGATCTGCACGAAGCTGAGATGGAAATCGGCTTGCAGGATCGGGTAAATCGCCAGGATCAGCGACTGGATCATATCGTTGAGCAGGTGAGACACGCTGATGGCGCCGAGGATGGAGAAAGCGGTCCTCTTTACCGTACTGCCCTTGGCGGGCGGCATCGCGCTTTGGCTACTGTCGGTCATATTATTATTAGCCTGATAAGTTGTTGAGCACAGAGATGACATCTTAGGCAGGGCGTTCAATTTTTACCATATCTGAAATAATCAGACTCACATCGCAAAAAATTGAAATCAGCTGTCATTAATTCGCGCTACAATTTCGCCCTCATCATAAAAGCCATTTAATACACGGAGATCCGCCATGCGTTTTTCGCTGAAAACCACCGCATGCGCGTTGGCCGTATCCCTGACGCTGCTGTCGGGGGCCGCCAGCGCCTGGGAAAAGGATAAGACCTACGCCATCACCATTCTGCATACCAACGATCATCATGGTCACTTCTGGCAGAACGATCACGGCGAATATGGCCTGGGCGCGCAGAAAACGCTGGTGGACGGCATTCGTCAGGAAGTGGCGGCGCAGGGCGGCAGCCTGCTGTTGTTGTCCGGCGGCGATATCAATACCGGCGTGCCGGAATCGGATCTGCAGGACGCCGAGCCGGACTTCCGCGGCATGAACCTGGTGGGTTACGACGCGATGGCGATCGGTAACCACGAATTCGACAACCCGCTGAGCGTGCTGCGCCAGCAGGAGAAGTGGGCGACCTTCCCGCTGCTGTCCGCCAACATTTATCAGAAAAGCACCGGCCAGCGCCTGTTCAAGCCTTATGCCCTGTTCGACAAACAGGGTATCAAGATTGCCGTGATCGGCCTGACGACCGACGACACCGCCAAAATAGGCAACCCGGAGTACTTCACCGACATGGAGTTCCGCGTGCCGGCGCAGGAGGCGAAGCAGGTGGTGGAGCAACTGCGTAAGGACGAGAAGCCGGACGTGATTATCGCCGCCACCCACATGGGGCACTATGACAACGGCGAACACGGCTCTAACGCGCCGGGCGACGTAGAAATGGCGCGCAGCCTGCCGGCCGGATATCTCGACATGATCGTCGGCGGCCACTCGCAGGATCCGGTGTGCATGGCCGGCGACAACCGCAAACAGGCGGATTATGTGCCGGGCACGCCGTGCTCGCCGGATCGCCAGAACGGCACCTGGATCGTGCAGGCGCACGAGTGGGGCAAATACGTGGGGCGCGCCGACTTCGAATTCCGCAACGGCGAGCTGAAGCTGGTGCATTATCAGCTGATCCCGGTGAACCTGAAGAAGAAAGTGGAGAAAGCGGACGGCACCAGCGAGCGGGTGTACTACACCCGGCAGATTGCGGAAGATCCGGCCATGATGAAGCTGCTTACGCCGTTCCAGGATAAGGGCAAGGCGCAGTTGGACGTGAAGATCGGCAGCGTCAACGGCAAGCTTGAAGGCGACCGCAGCAAGGTGCGCTTCGTGCAGACCAACCTGGCGCGGGTGATGCTGGCCGCGCAGAGGGAGCGCGCCGACGCCGACTTCGCCGTGATGAGCGGCGGCGGGGTGCGCGATTCGATTGAAAGCGGCGATATCACCTACAAGAATGTGCTCAAGGTGCAGCCGTTCGGCAACACTCTGGTGCATGTCGATATGAAAGGCAGCGAGGTTGAGCAGTACCTGGCGGTAGTGGCCAACATGAAGCCGGATTCCGGCGCCTACGCCCAGTTCGCCAACGTCAGCCTGGTGGCGGACGGCAAGGGCGTCAGCGAGGTGAAGATCAACGGCCAGCCGCTGCAGGCGGATAAAACTTACCGCATGGCGACGCTGAACTTCAACGCGCTGGGCGGCGACGGCTATCCGAAGCTGGACGGGCTGCCGAGCTACGTCAACACCGGCTTTATCGACGCCGAGGTGCTGAAGCAATACATCGAGAAACACTCGCCGCTGGATGCGGCGGCTTACGAACCGAAGGGCGAAATCGTGTATCGCTAGAAGCGTCGCGGAACGGCGCTCTCGCTTGTCGCGGGGCGCCGTTCCCGTCGTCGCTTTTCTCCTCTGAATCAACGCCTTTTGTCAGCGTTGCCGTTTTAAACGGCGTCTTACTTTCTTCTCTCCATATACGCCCTCGGCGGGCAGCCCGCCATATTCTTGAAAAAAGTGGCGAAGGCGCTGTCGCTGGAAAACGCCAGCCGACCGGCGACGTCGGATTGGCTCAGCCCTGCGGCCAGCATCTCTATCGCTTTGATCAGGCGCCATTGCTGACGCCATTGTTGATAACCGAGCCCGGTTTCACGGCGGAAAATCCGGCTGATGGTTTTCTCGGAAGCGCCGCTATAGCGCGATAGCTCGTGCAGCGGCGGAAGCATGTCCAGATTGGCCAGATGGCGCAGGCGGCGGTCGCTGGGCAGCGGCAGCAGCGTCAGTTCGCGCGGCGCGGCGGCGATCTCGTCCAGGCAGACCGCCAGAATATTGGCGTAAGGCCCATGCTGCCAGTCGGTGTCGAAGGCGGCGAACGCGATGCGTTCCAACACCTCGCGCAGCAGCGGCGAGGCTGTCAGTACGGCAAGCTGCGCAGGCAGACAGGCATAGCGATCGGCGTCGAGATAAAGCGAACGGTAGCCGACGACGCCGTTGACCTGAACGCGGTGAGCCACCTGCGGCGGGATCCAGGCGACTCTGCCCGGCGGCAGCATACAGATGCTTTGGTTGAGCGTGATGCGCATGCTGCCTTGCTGACAGAACAGCAACTGCCCCCTGTCATGCCAATGCGTGCCCGAGTCGTGCTGCGCCAGTTCGGCGGCGATCCCGAGCACCTCGTTGTCGAGCGTATCCGGATTAAAACTGTCCTGCGCCTGAAGCCACGCCATAGTCTGTCCGATTTTGTAAATTTATTGTCTTTTATATTGTAATCGGCGATAGGACCAGATGCTACCTTGTGCAGCCTATTCTTGGCTACAGGATCTGTTATGCAACGTAAACTGACGCTGACGTTGGCGACGTCGATGATGATGTTTCCCCAGGTGGTGGAGACCATCTATAGCCCGGCATTGACGCATATTGCGCACGGTTTCCGGGTCAGTGCGGAGATGGCGGCGCAAACGCTCTCTTGCTACTTTTTCGCCTTTGCGCTGGGCGTGGTGGTATGGGGGCGGATGTGCGACGTCATCGGACGCCGTCCCACCATTTTGGCCGGGCTGACGCTCTATCTGCTGGCTTCTCTCGTTGCGCTGTTCAGCGGCAGCTTCAGCGTGCTGCTGGCCGCGCGGGTGCTGGCCGCCTTTGGCGCGGCGGTCGGTTCGGTCGGGACGCAAACGGCGATTCGCGATCGCTTCGACGGTTATGAATTGGCGCGGGTGTTCTCGGTGATGGGGATCGCCATGGCGATCAGCCCGGCGGTTGGCGTGTTGAGCGGCGCAGTGCTGACTCACTATTGGGGCTATCAGGGGGTGTTCGGCGGTTTGGCGCTGTTGGCGGCGCTGTTGCTGGGCTATGCCGGTTGGCAACTGCCGGAGACGCGTCCGCAACAGGTGGTGAAGAATTCATTTTTCGGCACGCTGGGACGGATGGTCAAGGACGGGGATATTTGGCTCAGCGCGCTGTTGGTGGCGTTGTTCAATATTTGCATGTTCAGCTATTACCAGCTGGCGCCATTCCACTTCTCGGCGTTGGCGCTGCCGGCGCAGTGGTTCGGTTATACCGGTTTGGTGTTGGCGGCCGGGGTGGGCATCGGCGCGGCGATCAACAAGTTTTTGATCGGTAAGCACTGGTTGTTCCCCGCACTGTTGATGCTGGCCTGCGGATTATCGCTGATCGGCGGCCTGCTGGTACTGCTGCTGGAAGGGAGCTTGTGGTTCGTTCTGCCGATGATGCTGGTGGTGATGGCGTACGGCATCGCCATTCCCAATATTCTGGCGCGCGCGCTGCGCCATTATAAAGACTGCATGGGCACCGCCGGCGCCATCCTTGGCCTGATGTATTACCTGATGCTCGGCGGTGGCTTGGTGTTGGCGGGGCTTTCGCAGCACCTGGGCGCCGTGCTGTCGCTCTGCAGCCTCTGCGTGCTGCTGTTGGCGTGGCGGGTGGTGCACAACGAGCGTCGTCTGGCGATGCCTGAGAGTGAAAACGCCTGACGGCTATATGCTGGCTGGTTCACTCAGGTGGCCTGCCAGCAACTGGTGAATGCCGGCTATCACGGCGTCGCGCTGCGTGGTGATATACATATGTCCGCCGGTAAAAGTGCGCTGCTGAAAATCGCCTTGCGCGATCCGGCGCCAGTCGAGCAAATCCTGCCGATCGATCAGCTCGTCGTTTTCACCATAAAACATCGCCAGCGGGGCGGGGTAACCCGGCTGCTCAGGAAAAAGCAATTGGCTGGACAGCATCAGATCGGCACGGATCAGCGGCAGATAGTAATCGAGCAGCGCGCTGTCGCCGATGAGCGACGCATCCAGACCCTCGCCGGCACATAGCGCGTTCAACAAAGCGGCACGCGGCATTCTCAGCAACGCACTGTGGCGCGCCAGGAAGGGCGATGAACTGGCGGAAATGATCAACTGCAGCGGCGGCTGAGGCAGCGCCGTCGCTAACGCCAGCGCAACCCGTCCGCCAAGACTGTGGCCGAAAAAGATCAGCGGTTTGTCCTGCAGTGGCTGCAGTGCCGGCATCAGTTGATTGATGAGTGATTGGGGGTGACAGAGCGGCGCTTCGTTTGCCCGCTCCTCTCGACCGGGGTATTGCACGGCATAGAGTTCGATGTCCTGATGCAACGAGGGGCTCCACCCCTGAAAGGCAGTGGCGCCGGCGCCGGCATGAGGAAAAGCGATCAGCCGCAGGCTGCCCTGGCGCCCTGGCGTCAGCGGTTTCAAGCTGCGTGGGGCGTTGGGGAAGTGGGTGCAATGCATGGCGAAATCCGTATTTTCAGGAGGCCAAGGAAGCCTGAGCTTCCTTGGCGTTAAGGAACGCATTCAGTTGATGGCGTTCCACAATTCATCGAAGATCGGCGTGAACAGCGTAGATTTCAGATAGTCCGAACCCGATGAACCTCCGGTACCTTTCCGCTGCCCGATAGTACGTTCCACCAGTTTCACATGGCGGTAACGCCACTCCTGCAGCAGTGAATCCAAATCCAGCAGTTGATTGAGCAGCAGCGACTCGCAGCTCGAACGCGTCAGCGATTGCCTGATGATGTCGTCGAAGCCCCGCGCCGCCTGATTGGGCTGGTCATTGAGACGCATCAGATGGCCGCGTATTGCCTGCCATAGTGAAACCGGTTGGATGATAGCCGCCAATCGGCGCTGTGCCTCTTCATCACCCTGATACTGCTGTAGTTTTTTCGGATTTTCCTTGCCGAGCAGCGCTTCTATGCCGGCGAACTGGTAGGATTGAAAACCGCTGGCGGTGCCGAGATAGCTGCGAAAACGCTGGAATTCGTGAAACTTCAGCGTGCAAATCACGGCGATCTGATTCACCACGGTTTGGGTAATGGCATTGACGCGCGTCATCGTTTCGATCGCCGCCGGTATATCTCCTTCTTCGATCTGCGCGATCGCCAGATGAAGCTCATCGATCAGCTGCTTGAACCAGAGCTCGTAGGTTTGATGAGTGATGATAAACAAGTTTTCATTGCGGTGTTCCGCAGACGGCGAGGCTGGCTGTTGCAGCGACAGCAGCTGGTTTAGCTGCAGATAGCTGGCGTAATTCATGATGTCACTTTCCCTGTAGAAAACGAAAATAAGATGGGCCGGCTGGGAAGGGCATCCCCGCTCAGATCCGGCAGTTGAATGGTCAGAAAATAGTGTCCCGCCGTGGCCTGCGCGGGAACCTGAATCAGCTCGGTCACGGAGGCGTATTTGCGCCCTTCTTGCGGCCTGTCGGGGGCCTCAAGCCCCCAAAAACGGCGATGGTTGTCCATGCGTCCGCCGTCGTATAGTCGGTCGATCGACGGAATGTCCACCAACAGATGCTGGACGCCGAGTTCGACGATGCGCGCCAAGGCTTGATGGCTGAAGTAGGGCGCGCAGGACGCGGTGCGGAATTCGCTCGGCGCCTCGATCGCAATCACCAAAGCCTGCAGGTAGTCGCCCGACAACGGCGCCAATGCGTCATCGAGCGCCGCCCGGGTAATCAGCCAGTCTTCGCAGACAGCGCTGGCGTTATAGCTTTCCGCGGTCGCGTCCGCTCGCTGCGGCCTGACGCGAATCAGGGTGGCGGCGATGAACGGTTCAAGCGGCAAATCAGCCACGTTGTGCGTTTCAGGAAGAATATGGCCGATGCATTCGGTGTGCGTACCATGGCAGTGCGGCACCAGGCTGATGCGCTCGGCGTTGCAGACCCCGCCATGACGCACGCTGGCGACGGTATCACCGTAACTCAGCGGCGCCGAGTCGGCGGGGGCCACACCATAAAGGTTGGTTGAGTTATCGGCGAAGTCCAGCCTGGCCGAGAGCCGCAGCGGCTCTCGGTGGTCAAGGTGATGACAACGCCCTTGGTGGTACACCTCAATGCGTTTCATCGGCGACCTCGGCAGTTTTGCTCAAGGCCAGAGCGGTAAGTTCGCGGATCTGGCTGTGCATGATGAATTCGCGGATAGTCAGCGAGACGCCCATCTGTTGACGAATGGCGTGCAGCAGCTGCGGGATCTGCAGTGAATTTCCACCCAGGCTGAAGAAGCTGTCGCAGACGCTGATCTGCGTCTGCGACAATACTTGTTGCCAGATATGCTGCATGGCGCTTTCCGCCTCGTTGGCCGCAGGCGTGTAGTCCGCTTCGGAAGCCGAGTAGCGGGTTTCCGGCGCTGGCAGCCGACGAATGTCGATTTTGTTGTTGTTGGTGAGCGGGAAGGCCGACAGCACCACAAAACCGGACGGGATCATGATATTCGGCAAACGGGCTTTCAGCGCCGTGCGTACCGCTTTTTCATTCAGCTCTTCGCCCGGCGTTAACTGCAGGTAGCTGACGATGCGGGCCTGCTGGCCTTCACCGACAATTAAACTGAGTGACCGCTCGATATTGTCGAGGGACGATAGACTGAGATCGATTTCGCTCAACTCAATACGGTGGCCGCGAATTTTGACCTGGTGATCGTTCCGGCCGAGATACTCCAGCTGCCCCTGTCGATTAAAACGCACAATGTCGCCGGTGCGGTACATATAGCGCTCGGCGCCGAACGCCTGACGCCGTAGAAAGACCTTATCGCTCAGCGTCGGGTTGCGCCAATACCCCGGCGATACCCCTGCGCCGCCCAGCCACAGCTCACCAAATGCGCCGCTTGGCAGCGGGTTGCCGGCCTGATCCATGACCAGAACCTCAGTCTTCTGGATCGGCGTGCCGATACAGTCGCTTGCGCCTTCGTGAGTCAGATCGGCGCAGGTCGACCAGATGGTGGTTTCCGTCGGGCCATACACCTGCAGCACCCGTGTCGCGATGCGTCGCAATTGCGTCAATAGGGCCGCCGGCATCTTCTCGCCGCCGCATAGCACGGTCAGGGGGCGTTGGCTCGCCGCCGGCAGATGGTGGGCGATGGTACTCCAGACGGTAGGTGTCGCTTGAATCACGCTGGGCTGCTGTCGCTCGATAAAGTGATACAGCTTGACCGGATCCATGGCGGTTTCTCGTGGACACAGCGTGACGTGCGCGCCGCCGGCGAGCGAGCAGAAAAGTTCCAACCCAAAAATATCGAAACTGATGCTGGTCAGGCTGAGCACCTTATCGCGCGCGCTCAGCGCCAGCCGTCCGACGAAGTCGTTGGTGAAATTGTTCAGGTTGCCGTGCGTGATCATCACCCCTTTGGGGTTACCGGTTGAGCCTGAGGTGTACATGATGTAGGCCAGCGCATCGTCGGCTGGGATCGGCAACGCGTCGGCCGCTGCAGGATGAGAAACCAGCGAGTCGAAACCGACGGCGGGACTGGCCCAACCTTGCTCTGGCTCACCATCGGTCACCAGCAACCGGGCTTGCGCGTTCTCGATCATGTAGCTCACGCGGTCGGCCGGGTAGTGTACGTCAATCGGCACGTAGTGTTTGCCGGCTCTCAGCACGCCGAGCAGGAGCACGGCGACGTGGCAACTTTTCTCCATCATGACGCCGACCGAGAAAGGCCGGCTGTCGATGCGCAGCAATGCATGTGCGACGCGCTCAGACTGCGCCCACAGCTGACGGTAGCTGTACTGTTGCCGTTCGCAGCTGACGGCGAGGCTGTCAGGCTGAGTATGTGCCAACCGGCCAATGTGCATCAGCAACGAGTCACGTGAACCTGCGTCGGCGTTGACGGCCAACTGTTGCAGCCAATGTTGTTCCCGTTCGCATAGCGGGTTGAGGGCAAGCTGCGCCGTATTGGCCGGCAGGGTGAGCAGTTGCCGCAGCGTTTGCTGATAGTTGTCCAACAGCATTTGCATGCTGGCGGGATAAAACAGTTCGCTGGCGTAATCGAGCTCGATGGCGACGGCGTCCTGTTCCACACTGAAGTTCCAGGTCATATCGAACATCGAGAAGCCGGACGAAAGCGGCAAGCGATGCAGCGTGCAATCGCGCAGGTTTTGTTGGCATACGTCACCGGCGTTCTGCAGGATAGCCATGATCTGGAATAACGGATTTTTGTTCGACATCCGTTCGTATTCGATCTGGTGCAAGATCCGGTCGAAGGAGAGCTGCTGATGCTGGTAGGCGCCGATGCAGGTTTCCATCATGTTACCGATCAGTCCGGCCAGAGTGTCCTGTTCGCTCAGTCGGATACGCAGCGGTACGGTATTGACGTGGAAGCCGCTGACCTGCGCCTGATCCAGGTTATCCCGCGCTGCGATGGCGGTGCCGATGACAATATCCTGCTGCTGGGTATAACGGCTGAGCAGCAAACTTAATGCCGCGCAGAGCAAGGCGAAAGGCGTGGCGCCCAGCGCTTTGCCTCGTGACGCCAGCAGACCGGCCACGTCAGGCTGCAGCTGATAATGGATGCGCTCTCCGGCGTGCGTCGGCATCAGCGGGCGCGGTTTATCCAGCGGGAAGTCCAGTTCGCGGCAGTCTTGCAGTTGCTGTTGCCAATAAGCGACATCCGCCGGCGCAGGTGACGCGATGCCGCTATTGACGATGTCGATAGTTTGAATCTGCGGTTGCGGTGCGTCCAAGCCGTGGTGATCGTCAAGCTCGTTATAGCGCTGCCACAGATCGTTAAGGATCAGTTGTTCGCTCCAGGCGTCGGTAATAATGTTGTGTTTTACCCAAATCAAAACATGGTGCTGCTGATGATACTGGACCAGCCGAAGCACCAGCGGCGGGCGAGCGGTGATGTCGAAAGGCGTGGCACACAGTTGGCGCACCCACTTTTCTGCCGACAGCGTTTGGCCGTCCACCCAGTGATCGGCAAGGCGAATCGGGGTATGCGGTTCTGCCAACTGATAGGCGACACCGTCGGTTTCGCTGAAACGAGTGCGCAGGCTTTCATGTTTTTCATAAATAAAATTGATCGCCTGCTCAAAGCGCCCCAGATCAAGCGGGCCCTGGATGTCTATCGCCAGCGGCAGGTTGTAACTGCAATCGTCAGGATTCAATGCGCTCAGGTACCAAAGCAGGTTCTGCTGTGGGCTGAGCGGCGCGCGGCGTTCGTCGCAGATCGCGATGGCGCGCTCTGCGGCAACGGCCTTATTCTCGATATATTCGGCCAGTTTGCGCACCGTATTGTGGCGGAACAGATCGGCGATGCTCAGGTGGCAGCAAAGATCGCGTGCGACGAGCGCGACGATTTTGCTCATTGTCAGCGAGTGCGCGCCCAGGTTGATGAACTCCAGGGTGACGTCGGCTTGCGGACAGCCGATCGCGTTGGCCACGATGCGCTCGAGAATGGCCTCCGTTTCGGTTTCCGGCGGCGTCAGGCGCTCATTCCGCTCATCCAGTGGCCAGTTTTCCAACTGTTGGCGGGCGATCTTGCCATTGATGGTCAGCGGCAGCGCCGGCAAGAAAATAAAGACGCTGGGGATCGCGGCGGGGTGGAGCAGTGTGACCAACGCGTGACGCAGCGCGTCGATCGTCAGCTCAGGCGAAGCGGGTTGCACGAAGGCGGCGAGAATTTTGCCCGAGGGCTGGCTGCGAGCGACCACGCAGGCGCTTTCAACCAGTGGATGACTGCGGACGGCGCTTTCCACTTCTCCCATCTCGATGCGCACTCCGCGTATCTTCACCTGGTGATCACGGCGGCCGACGAAAATAATGTTGCCCTGTTCGTCCCATTTGGCGATGTCGCCGGTTCGATAAAGACGCTCTTCGGCCGCCATATACGGCAGCCGACAGATAATGAACTTCTCTGCGCTCAGCGCCTCTTGATGCAGGTAACCGTGCGCCAGGCCGCTGCCGGCGATGCACAGTTCGCCCTCAAAACCGACCGGCAGTGGATTATGGTGGAGATCAAGGATGTGGCAACGGTAGTTTTTCAGCGGTTTGCCAATGCAGTTCCAGGGAACGCCGGGACGATACTCGCACAGCGAAGTGGCAATGGAAGCCTCGGTCGGCCCGTAACCGTTGCACAATCGGGTGCGCTCGGCCCACCAGGCGACGACGTCCGCAGGCGGGGCGTCTCCCATGACGATCATCGTCCGCAGTCCCGGCCACATTTCGCGGGGCAACAATTCCAGAATTGCCGGCGTAATAGTGATATGGCCGATATCGTGTTGAGTCAGATAGTCGTGCAGCGCGCCGACATCGGTATGCAGCTCCGAGGGCGCAAGATAAAGCGTCGCGCCGCTGACTAACGCGCCATAGACGTCCCAGCCGAAGGCGTCGAAACCCAGCGAGGCGATGGCCAGCACGCGGCTGCCTTGCGCCAGTCCAATGAAATCGCGGTGGTTTTGCGCCACGTTGCTCAGGCCTTCACGCCCGATCATGACGCCTTTGGGCTTGCCTGTCGTCCCGGAGGTATAGCAGACGTAAGCCAGAGCGTCTCGCGATTGAGGGAGTTGCTCCGCATGGATGTTCAGCGAACGGTAATCAATGCTTGATGGCGCAATGCACGGCGCGTCGCCGGAGTGCAATGGCGAGTCGGCCAAAATCAGCGCGGGCTGTACGTCGTCAAGAATGCTTTGATTGCGTGCCGCTGGCGCCTGCGGGTCGAGCAGTACATAGGTTTTATTGCTTTTCAGTATCCCCAACAGCACGATCAGCAGCGTCGCTGACTTGTCCATCGAGACGGCGACGACCGAACTGGCGGCGCCGCTGTGTTCAAGCAGCCAACAGGCAAACTGATCCGAGGCGCGATCGATTTCTCCATAGCTGTATGTCTGGCCATCGGCATGCAGCGCGGCCTGTTGCGGATGAGCGGCGGCGGCGTGGCGGAACAAAGCGATGACGTCGTGCGCCAGGAGCTCGGCATCGTCGGTTGCGTTGAATTGGCTCAGGCGATGTAACGTGTGAGGTTGAGTAACAATGGGCGCGGCGACGGGATCGGCCGGATCTGCCAATAGCGCGTCAAGATAGTCGGTGAACGCGTTGAAACGCATGTCGTCGCCATACAGGGTAAGCTGAGTGCCGTCACCGCAAGCCGCTACGTCGACCATCACTCGTGGCTGGGCGTAGCGTCCCTGTTTGAGCGCGCCGGTTTCATTAAAGAAGAAATGTTGCAGCTGTGCGGGGGACGTGATGTCCGCTACCGGCACCGTATGGAAGTCGGCGCCGGGTTGCCAGGTGAGATGGCAGAGATCGCTGCCGCAACGTCCCTGCATCTGATCGCCAAGACGTTCCATCAGCAATGCGGTCAATTCGCGCATGCGCGTCGGTGATTCGGCATAGTATTTACGCGCCAAGCGGTAGGGAAGTTCTTGTACCGGCGGTATACCGCCACGTGACAGCTCGACCACAATGTCGACAAGCCTTTCCTGCAGCAGGGGAAGTTGGGCGTCAGCGGCCATATCCGACAGCGCATCGCACAGATAAGCGGCCTGGCCGGCGGAGCTAAAGTACAGAGAAAAGTGTTCTTGGTTTTGCAGGGTGTCAATGTCGTTAATATTTTTTTTATTGGTTGCGAGCGTCAGCAGATTTTTTCCCTGCTGTTGCAGTCGTCGTATTGTTTCAGCGTTATTTTCAGTGGTGATAATAAGGTCGAGCTTTTCGGTTGGACGGTGTTCGAGACTGATAAAGCTAACCTGATGGCCGTATTCCCGGATTTCGTCGGTTAATAATTTACCGCAGGCACTGTCGCCGAAATAGCCAATATGAAGTAATTCCATTTTTGCTTCCTGAGAATAATGGTTTCCCTTGCGGAATATCAAAGGTGCTGGATTTTTATACCGGTTAATTAGATTGTTGCATGCAGCGCATCGGCGATAGGCAAATCAGCCAGAATGCCCGATTTATTCAGCGCCACCAACATTTGCTCCGTGACGATATTATTGGTTTCCCACGGTTTAACATGCGTTGCTGGATAAGTGTCTGCGATGATGTCGATAATTTCCGCTTCTGTCAGTCCTAGTTGGCGCAACATGCAGGCGCTGAAATCTTTGGCGATAGCGTCGGTTGCGTAGCCTTCCAGGAAAGCCAAAATCGGTTGTTGCAACGCTTGCTTGGTCGCCGCGTCGCTGTGGCGCCAGATATGGCTCAGCACCTGCTGTGAGAAGCGGGCATGGCGGCCTTCATCCGCAACGTGATCTTTCATCACCAGATAGAAGGTCGGGAAAATATCTTCGTTGTTGATCACATCGATCAGATCGGTCGTCAGCGCCTGCTCCGACAGGGACACGCAAACCAGTCGCAGCAGTTCGCGCAGACGTTCGTCCCCCATTGCCAACGATTGAGCCAGGGCATAGGAGGCCTCGGTATCTTTTGGCATCGGCAGCGGCGCAATGGACGTCATCTGCTCTACCTGATTGATCAGATCCAGCGCCACCAGGGCGTGATAGGACTCATCCACGACCACAGTCAGCGCGTCTAAGCGCATTTCAAGCGGAAAGTCTACGCCGACCGCGTTTTTATAGAGCTTGTAACTGGAATCATTGATGATATCCAACTCGATGTTGGCGATGCCATTCAGGTAATGGTAGAGGGTTTGTACCTGAATATAGCGCAAGGCTTGTTCACCGAGCGCGGCAACGCGCGGATGGAGGCACAGCGGCAGACGTTCGAGGGGGAAGAAAAGGGTTGATTGGCTGTCCTGTTCGTTGAGAAGGCGACGCGGGCGGGAGCGAACAATCGCGGCGCGATCCCATTTTTTCAACGTGGTTTCAATGAGGCTCATCGGTTAATCCTTATTAATAGAGTTCTATTTCAATATCCGATTGTGAATAGGCGCAGCAGGCCAGAATAATATTCTCTTCTAACTCCTCTTCGCATAAGGCACTCTGTTTTTCATGGCGTATATTTCCGCTGATTAGAAGTAATTTGCAACAGCCGCACCTCCCCTTTCGGCATAGGTTGGGAATGTCGATATTTAATCTTTCAAAGTTTTCAAGCAGCGACGTTTCAGGACAAAAGTCACCGATGCCCGCGCCATCAAAAATAACTTGATGACCATCGGGCCCTGTATTTTCAGACATGGCGTGTTATTCCCTATGGAAGTCAGTGAGTGAGATCACATTTTAAAATTCATATAAGTAAATTGTTATTAATAATAGGTTGTGAGTTTTAATGGGGAGTAACGATAGCTTTGGCTTTGTTTATTGTCAACAAGACACATTAAAAACATTAACATTATATTAAAGGTTATTTCACATAATATAGTTCATATTCAAACTTTATTGCCTTGATTGTTTAGCAATTCTTATTATTGCTTGTTTTATAATATCAATAAGCAAAAATCGTTGTTTAGTGAATGGAAAACAGGACGCCGCCGCCTTCCAATGATAGCCTGAGCGACAATTTGGTTTTGATAACGCAAACAGGAAGATGACATGTTGAAAACCGCAGGCTGGCTGCTGCCCGCCATCGTGGCGCTGGCGGGGTGTTCGTCATCCGGCCAACGTCACGAACAAACCCTCAGCCAGGCGCTGGCGGCCATCGGCCAGGACAAGGCGCTGGTTGGGGCGTCGAGCGGCGTGATGGTGCGCGATGCCGAGAGTGGCAAGGTGCTGTATCAGGCGCACGCGGATCAGCGTTTGGCGCCGGCTTCCAACATGAAGATGTTCACCTCTCTGGCGGCGTTCGGCGTGCTGGGGGCCGATTACCGCTTTGAAACCCGGCTGTTGACCGCCGGCGAGCAGCGCGGCGACACCCTGCAAGGGGATCTCTATCTGCAGGGCAGCGGCGATCCGACGCTGCATCCGGACGATCTCGACACCTTCGCCGCAGCGCTGGCGCAGCGCGGCATCCGTCATATACAGGGGCGGTTGTTGCTGGACGCCGGCGCCTTCGATCAAACGCCATTCGGTGCCGGCTGGAGCTGGGACGATGAACCCTTCGCCTTCGCTGCGCCGATCTCGGCGCTGAACTACGCCTTTACCCCCGGCGGCGATATCAACGTGGTGCAGGTGGATGTGCGGCCGGGCGCTCGCGCCGGCGCGCCGGGACGGGTGAGCTTCTATCCCGCCAATGATGCGGTGACGCTGGTCAACCGCACCACCACCGGCAGTGACACCGCGCTGACGTACGAGCGCCGGCCGGGCAGCAACCGGATCGTGGTCAGCGGCACCATCGCCGCGCAGGCGGAGGCCAGCTCGCGATTGATTACCGTCGATCAACCGTCCCTCGTCGTCGGCGCTTTATTGCAACATGCTCTGCGCGCGCACGGCATCACCCTGCGCGGCAAGGTTGAAGAGGGCGTGACGCCGGCCGGCGCACAGCTGCTGGCGGAAAAAACCTCGCCGCCGCTCTCCCGCCTGGTCGTCACCTTCCTGAAAGTCTCCAATAACGGCTACGGCGAGATATTGACCAAGGCGATGGGCCGCAAGACGCAGGGTAAAGGGGATTGGGCCGCCGGCCTTCAGGCGATAAACGGATTTGTGCAAAGCCAGGGCGTCGCGGCCGACGCGTATCGCCAGGTGGACGGTTCCGGGCTGTCGCGCATGAACCAGATCACGCCGCAACAGCTGACGACGCTGCTGCTGGCGGCCAGAAAACAGCCGTGGTTCGCCGACTGGTATCACGCCTTGCCCGTCGCGGGCGAGCCGGGGTTGCTGGTGGGCGGCACGCTGCAAAGCCGCATGGTGAACAGCGCGGCGGCGGGGCGCGCCCACGCCAAGAGCGGTTCCATGACCGGCGTATCGTCGCTCAGCGGCTATGTCGATTCGGCGACCGGGCGGCCGCTGGCATTCGCCATCATCAGCAATAACTATCTGGTGCCCGGCGCGCAGGTGAAGGCGCTGGAGGACCGCCTGGTGGAGACGCTGGCGGCCTGTGACGCCACGGTGGTGTGCCGCTGAGCGCGCGGCGTCAGTCGCGTTTGGCGATGTCGGCGAAGCTGCCGGCCAGCAGGCGGCACAGATCGGCGGCGGCCAGTTCGATGTCCAGCCCGCGTTTGCCGCCGGAAACGTAGATGGTGGCGAACGCTTGCGCCGGGCTGTCGATCACCGTCGGCAGCCGTTTTTTCTGCCCCAGCGGGCTGATGCCGCCCACCAGATAACCGGTGACGCGCTGCGCCAACTGCGGATCGGCCATCTCGGCCTTTTTGGCGCCGAGCGCGCGGGCGACCTTCTTCAGATCCAACTGGGTCGCGACCGGGGTGACCGCCACCGCCAGGTGTTTGGCGTCGCCGTTCAGCGCCACCAGCAAGGTTTTGTAAACCCGATCGGCATCCAGCCCCAGCTTTCTCACCGCCTCGTCGCCGAAGTTGGTTTCGTCGCTGTCGTGGTGATAAGGATGGAGGGTGAAGGCGACCTTTTGTTTCTCAAGCAGAACGACTGCGGGCGTCATGATGTGTTGTCCAAAATGTCCCCGGCGGGGAAAGGGTGATAACCAGCCTTAAAAATACAAAAATCCAACCTGCCCGGCAACCTGAGCGGCTGTTACATAAAGCGGGTTGCCAAGATATTCACCGGGTTGCTACCCTGTTTACTGTAACCGTTAACACGGTTGCTATGCGTATAACTAGAATACAAGAAATTCCTCTTTGACTGGCCAATAGCGATATTGGCCTCTTTTTTACCCCTGCGGCTGCAGCATCGCCGGCAGGTTATCCTCGCCGTACAGGTGCAATGCGCCAACCGCCACCACATAGTCACCGGCAGGCAGCGCCTCCAGCTGATGCCGCCAGTCGCGATTGCGCTGATGCATCAGCACGTCATACAGCCCGGCGCTGAAGGTGGCGGGCAGCGTGTCCAGCGTACCGCGCGGTTTGGCGTCCAGCCACCAGCTCACCATGGTTTGCAGCAGCCGCGCGTTGGTATGCCAGTGCTCCAGCGTATCGCGCAGCAGCGCAATGCCGCCCTCCGGCAATTGTTCCAGCATCGCCAGCTGCTGCTGCGCGCCTTCCAGCTCGATCACCGGTTTGTCCTGCGCCCGGGCGGCCTGCAGCAGCTGATAGTCCACGCCATATTCCGCGCGCAGCCCCAAACGCTGAGCCTGGCGCGCCTGCATCATCAGCGCCACCTGCCAGCCGGGCAGGGTGGCGAAGGCGTGCGGGTCGGCGCCCAGCTCATGGCACAGCGCCAGCAACCGTTGATATTCTTCGGCGGACAGGCGCTGTACCAGCTCCGGCTGCAGCTCGGCGTGGTCGAAAGGGGAGGCGGAGTCGGTGATATCGGCTTCGACGATCAGCGCGTCGGCCTGCTGCAGCCGGGCGGCCAGCCGGGGCGGCAACGGCGACATATCGACGGTGCCCATATGGATGCTGCCCACCAGATGCAGCCGACGATCGCCAGGCAGGGTGATGTCCAACGCCGGATAAGCGTAACGCTTGGGCGAGATCAGGCCGAGAAAGGCGGCGAGGCGGCGTAACAGTTGACCCATACGGCGTGGCTCCTGAATAACGGGTGCGCGTTTCAGCATGAAAGGCGAGGGGAAATCGTTATTCATGCTAAACGCTATCCGCCGCGCAGGAAAGCCCGGAAAACAGCGGGGCGCCATGACGGCGCCCCGGCGATCACTTCTGCGGTTTAAAACGCAGCAACCGGTTGGCGTTGCTGACCACGGTAATGGACGACAGCGCCATCGCCGCGCCCGCCACCACCGGGCTGAGCAGCGTGCCGGTCAGCGGGTAGAGCACGCCGGCGGCGATCGGAATGCCCAGCGTATTGTAGATAAAGGCGCCGAACAGGTTCTGCTTCATGTTGCGCAGCGTGGCCTTCGACAGCTCCACCGCATCCGCTACGCCGTGCAGGCTGTGGCGCATCAGGGTGATGGCGGCGGTCTCGATGGCGATGTCGCTGCCGCCGCCCATCGCGATGCCCACGTCGGCCTGCGCCAGCGCCGGGGCGTCGTTGATGCCGTCGCCGACCATCGCCACGCGCTGGCCCTGCGCCTGCAACTGTTTGATCGCCGCCGCTTTGCCGTCCGGCAGCACGCCGGCAATCACCCGATCGATACCGGCCTCTTTGGCGATGGCGTTGGCGGTTACCGGGTTGTCGCCGGTCAGCATCACCAGCTGATACCCCTGCTGGTGCAAGCGCTGCAGCGCCGCGACGCTGTCCTCGCGCAGCGGATCGCGAATGGCGAACAGCGCGGCCGGTTTACCGTCCACGGCCAGCAGCACCGGCGTTACGCCGCGTTCGGCCTGGGCGCGCATCGGCGCATCCAGTTCGGCGGTCGCGACCTGATTCTGTTCCAGCAGCGCGGCGTTGCCCAGCAGCACCTGCACGCCGTCGATCTCCCCGCTGACGCCGGCGCCGCGCAGGGTGCGGAACTGCGCGACCTGCGGCAGCGTTTGCCCGGCGGCGCGTTCCATGATGGCGCGCGCCAGCGGGTGGTTGGAGCCTTGTTCCAGCGCGGCGGCCCAGCCGATCGCCTGCTGTTCGCTGACCTGATTGAAGGTCAGGATCTCCACCACCTGCGGTTTCCCTTCGGTCAGGGTACCGGTTTTGTCGAACACCAGGGTGTCCAGCTGGCTGGCCTGCTGCAGGGCGTCGGCGTCGCGCACCAGCACGCCGAACTCCGCCGCGCGGCCGACGCCGGAGATGATCGACATCGGCGTCGCCAGACCCAATGCGCACGGGCAGGCGATGATCAGCACCGTGGTGGCGATCACCAGCGTATAGACCAGCTGCGGCTGCGGGCCAAAGAAGTACCATATCGCCGCGCTGAACAGGGCGATCGCCACTACCGCCGGCACGAACACTGCCGAGACGCGGTCAGCCAGTTGGCCAATCGCCGGTTTGCTGCTCTGCGCCTGACGCACCAGTTTGATGATGCGCGCCAGCGTGGTTTGGCTGCCGATGGCGGCGGCGCGGAACAGCACGCTGCCGTCGTCGACCACCGTCCCGGCATGTACCGTGTCGCCGGCGCCTTTCTGCTGCGGCACCGCTTCGCCGGTCAGCATCGCTTCATCGAGCCAGACTTCGCCCTGTACGATTTCACCGTCGACCGGCACGCGATCGCCGGTAGTCAGCCGCAGCGTCATGCCGAGCTGCACCTCCGCCAGCGGGATATCGCGCTCGCCGTCGTCGGTCACCAGCCGGGCGGTGGGCGGCGTTAGATCCAACAAGCGCTCCAGCGCCTGCGAAGAACGCTGGCGAGCGCGCTGCTCCAGCGCATGGCCGAGGTTGATCAAACCGATGATCATCGCGCTGGCCTCGTAATAGAGATGACGCGCCGCCATCGGGAAGAAATCGGGCCAAATGTTGACGGCGATCGAGTAGAGCCAGGCGGCGCCGGTGCCGAGCGCCACCAGAGTATCCATGGTGGCGCTGCCGTTCATTAGCGCGCGCCAGGCGTTGTGGTAGAAGTGTCCGCCGGCGAACACCATCACCGCCAGGGTGATGACGCCGACCAGCAGCCAGGGGCGCTGAGTTTCCGGCGTTAGCGTCATGCTGCCGCCGAACAGCCCCCAGGCCATCAGCGGGATACCCAACGCCAGCCCCAGCGCCGCCTGCCAGCTAAAGCGCTTCATGTTAGCGCGTGCGGTCTGCTGCTGGCGTTCGCGACGTTCGGTCTCGTCCTGAATCATCTCGGCGCCGTAGCCGGCTTTTTCCACCGCCGCCACCAGCGCCTGCGCATCGGCGGCGCCGGTCACCAGCGCGCTGCGTTCCGCCAGGTTGACGCGCGCGTGCTCTACGCCGGGTACGCTTTGCAGCGCCTGCTGCACTTTATTGACGCAGCTGGCGCAGGTCATGCCGCTGAGCAGCAGCTGTACGCTGTCGTCCGCGCTGTCGGTTGCCGGAAGGGGAGATTGCGCCGCTGGCTGAACGTCCGGCAACGAAGGTGTTGCGTCAGTCAACGGCTCAGTTTTTGGGGCGGCGGCGCCCGCTACGCTGGCGTGATAACCGGCATCTTCCACCGCAGCGATCAGCGCCTGCGGATCGGCATCGCCGTACACTTTCGCGCTGTCGATCTCGACGTCGGCGGCGAACACGCCCGGCACCGCTTCCAGCGCCTTGCGGGTGGTGCCGACGCAGTGCATGCAGCTCAGGCCGCTCAGCTGCAGTTCGGTATCGGCGCGCGGCGCGACTTCGGCCTGATAACCGGCGGCGATCACGCTGTCGATCAATGCGCTGTCCGGCGCTTCGCCGGTCACTTTGGCGTAATGCACGTTAACGTCCGCCTGTTCGACATCGCTGCGGCTTTCCAGGGCTTTTTTCACCCGCTGCGCGCAGTTCATGCAGGACAGCCCCTGCAATGCCAGCATAGTGGTGTGTGACATGATTGGACTCCTTGCTTAAGGGCGGTGTTTAAAGGTTAACCGCCTGACCTGTTTTCACTAAGAAGGGAGCTTAAACCTTCCAGCAAGGGTAAGGTCAAGGCGGTTTTTACTTGCGCGGGCGTGACGGTCGTTTTGTGTTGTATAACAAGGTGTTTTATCGGCGGGGGGCAGCCCGAACCGCGCTGCCGCGTTGGGGTTACAGCACGAAAGGAATGAAACATTTAACCTGACGTTTATAGTTGCGCCAAACCTCACCGTAGCGCTTCTCTGCCATTTTCTCGCTTTTGGGAATGGCGTCGGCGAAATACTGCACCAGGTTAGTCAGCGGTGCGATCAGGCCAAACAGGTTGCCGGCAAGCAGCCCGAAGCTGACGAAAATAAGAAAGTCGCCGAAATAATTCGGATGGCGCGCCAACCCCCAAAAGCCACTGTTCAGCAGCCGGCCTTTATTGTTCGGATCCTGTTTGAAGCGCCGTTTTTGATAATCGCTGCCGAAGTGGAACAGCGTGCCTATCAGGTAGACCCCAATGGCCAGCCATTGCAGCGCGCCCCACGGCCCCTGCAGCTGGCTGGCCCAGTAGAAGGGCAGGCAGTACAGGCCGCCGAAGATCATGACCATCATCACCGCCAGCCATGGCACCTGCTGCGTGGGCATCACGTCCTTGAGTTTGGCCGCGGCGGTGTTGCCGTACCAACGTGTCAGCACGATGTTCATGCGCAGCAGGTACAGGCCGACCATGACAAGGATCAGGGCTTTGTGGCTCAGATCGCCCTCGCCGAAATAGCAATAGACCAGGGTAACCGGCCCCATGGCGTTGAACCCCCACAGAAACATCGGGCGAGTGTCCTGAGCGCCGCGGCTGGTAATAAACGCCAGCAGGGCAAGGATCAACAAAACAGCGGCCAAAGCAATCCATACGTTCATTGTGTTCTCCTCAGCGGATTAGGGGGAATCGTTCCCCGGGGGCGCGCATTCGCCGGATGGCGGCGCGGTCAAAATGCTTTGCCAGCTGCGTCTGGGCGCTGCGCTGCCCCATTGTTGCAGGTGGCCGAAGCGGGCAAAAAACACCGGGGGAGCGCTGAGCGCCAGGGTTGCTGCGAGCTCGCGACGCGCCTCGGCGTGTTGCACCAGAACGCTGATCGGATGCAATCCCCAACCCCAGTGTTGCAGCGTGAGCCACAGACGTCCAAGCCGCATGCCGGTGGCGAACAGGTGCTCGGCACTTTCGTCGTTCAGACACAGCGCCAGGTATTGCGGGCCTTCCGCGACGCGTTGCGCCAGCCCTTGCGCCATATAAGCCGGCAAGCGCAGCCCGGTCGCCAGCCGGCTTAAGCGAGGATGAAACGCCACTTGGAAGAAGCGCTTGAATGCTGGGGATACCGGGCCAAACAGGTGGTGCAGGTGAAAACCGTCGTCGGTAGGCTGCCGTTCGTTGAAGCGGATGTATTGATAGGTTTCGCGCCAGGCTTGGCGATCCGAGAAATCGAGCGCGGCGTGACGAGCGGTGAGCTGCGCGACCCGACGGCGAGCGCGTTCGTCACCTGCGATACTGAGCGAACTCGCCGTTCCGTCGAACAGGGTCTGCAGCTGCATCCGCTGCGCTTCATTGATTGGCGTAGGCTGATAGGCCGCCCGTGCGGTATGCCGCTCGCCGATCAGCTGCGCCAATTGGCGATGGGCGGCGCGATCGGGCGCGGCAGGCGCGGCGGGGGCAAAGCTCAGTAAATGCGTGGGGCCATGCTCCCAACGCCAGGCGAGAGGCGAGCCTGCACAGTTGAGCAGCGCGCTGAGGTACTCGAAGAAAATCCCGCAGCTCATCAGCATCTCGCGTTCCAGCGAAGGCAGGCTCTGCAAGGCGCGACGGCGGTCGATAGCCAACCGGCCACATCGGGCGGCGGCGTCATAGTGGAGAGACCAGGGTTGGCAGTTGTGTGAAGAGGGCGCCTGCCGCGCGATGTCCACGGCCTGTTGCAGCGCCGCGGCGAAAAGGTCTTGGGTCATGATAAGGCTCCGAAAGCGGAAGGGGCGGGCAGGGAAAATACGGTAACGTTCGCTCTGAACGACATGCTCTCCTCCGCCGGAAAGCAGAGTGCGCATGCCCAGTCCAGGCTGCGCCACAGCCAGAAGCGTCTGCTCGCCAAACTGCCGTCGGCGCTTGAGACCAACCCGGTGTGCCAGTCGATGCCGATCGTCCGCAATTCGTAGGGCAGGCCGCGGCCGTGGCTTTTTAAAAATGCTTCGCGAATGGCCCAGACGGCGCAGGCCTGTATGCGTCCCAATCGCTGCTCCGCCTCGCCAAAGGCCCAGCGCAGCGCCGCGCCGGAGAAGGGGCGATAATGCTGCAGATCGATGCCGAGCGGGATATCGCCGGTGGCGCTGGCGTACCAGGCATGCGAATGGCTGAGAGAAACGTGGCGGCGTCCCAGCAGGAGGTGTTCGCCGAACGGTTGTCCACTCGCCTCATAGCGCAGCGTAAAGCCGGTCGCGTCCCCCCGGCACCATGTCCGGTTCAGCAGCGCGATGGCCTGTGCCCGCGCGTGGTTTTTCACCGCCGACAGATGCCGCAATCCCCGAACGGCGGCGCAGCGGTGGGGGCCGCCCAGCGCGATGACGATACGTGGCGCCACGCTAAGCTCGATAACCATCGGCGATGCGTTCTCCGCTGATTTCGTCAACGACTTCCGCCAACTGATTAAAGCGTTCAACCAGGCTTTGAAACAGCGGGGTTTGCATCTCGCGCTCGAACATTTTCAGCGAGTTCAGCTGAATGATTTCGATAAAGTGAAACGGCGCCTCCGCCGAAGGGCTGACTTCGATGACATCGAAGGCGCGTACCGCATCGAGGTGGCGGCAAGCCTGGTAATCGGTCGTCTCCACCCAGTCGCGAAACGCGGCGCGGTGGGCGATGTCTTTTAGCCGAATCTTATGGACGATAATGTGCATCTGGGCGGCCTTTTTAAATGGGTTGATGGATAAGCAAATGGTAATTGATGCCACCGGTGCCAAAGCCGTTGATCGCCGCCCGACGCCCGTCTTCACCCTGTGGCCAGTCGAGCGCGATTTGTGGGATTTCGGCCGGGATCGCCGCCAGCGGCAGTTCGGCATTCAATGTCGCCACCGGCGTGGGCGGGATTTGACCGTGTTCGAAAGCGCTCAGCACTTTACACAGGCTGAGCGCACCGGCGCCGGCGAAACAGTGGCCGAAGTTGTACTTCACCGAACCGATGTACAAAGGGGCGCGCGCGGCGCGGTGATACCCCTGATGCAATGACGCGACTTCTGCCCGATCGCCCAGTTCGGTGCCGGTGCCGTGCGCTTCGAGATACTGTATCTGGCGCGCTTCGACGGCGCTCAGGCTCTGGGTTTTTTCGATTGCCAACGCCTGGCCCTCGGGATCGGGCGCGGTCATGGAATAGCTGTCGCAAGATCCCGATATCGCTTCGATGGTGGCGATGGCCCGCGATGTCGCCTGGCCGGTCAGAATGAAGAAGCCGCCACCGTCGCCGGGAGTAAAACCGTCGGCTTGTCGGGCGAAAGGTCGCATACGCGAAGCGGAAAGCATCATTTGCGCGCTGCACAGCACCATATCGCGTTCGAGCGTCGCCGTTTCTATGCCGCCGACGAGCACCGCATCGTAGCGGCCGGCCTGTAACGCCCTGACCGCATTGTGCAAGGCGGCCAGCGAACTGGCGCAGGCCGCCTCGACCGCGTAGCAGTCCGCCTCGACGCCGAGCTGTTGCGCCAACAGCTGCGCGGTGCCGAGGCCGCAGGCGCCATGCCAGCTCCAGCGGTTGATCGCGGGTTGGGGCGGTGGCGAAAGGGGGACGTCGGTGGAAGGCAATGCCGGCCACAGCGCGCTCATGGCCTGTTGTCGATCGGCGCTCAAAGACAGGTTGCTGGCGACGATAATGGCGATGCGTTCAAAGCGTCGCAGGCTGTCGGGCCACGCCGCGCAGCCGTTGAGGGCGTGCAGTTGTGTGACGTCGAGGCGCTGCTTTTTGGCCGGCATCATAGGCCGCGTCAGCTCAAGCCGCACCGGATCGTGCGTTGAGAAGCACATGGCATGAGCGGTGTAGGCGCTGAGCTTTTGCGGCGTGGGTCGCACGAAGGCGCCGGGGTGCAACTGCTCGGGGCTGTGATCGCGCAGGGCGTCCTCACCGTTGCGCAAGGCCTGCCAGAAACGCGCTTTATCCAGCCCCTGCGCGGTGATGGGCTGATAGTCGATGATGCTGATGCGTGGCGAAGCCGTCGGTTTTAATGAGGGGGGAGACGCCGCGTCAATCCGCCAGTGGTAGCCGGTGAACGAGTGGCCGGCGCACGTCTGTTGCCGTTGCAACAGCATGTCGAGGAGATGGCAGAAAACCTGATTGGCGCCGGCAAAATAGCCGGCGCTCGGCGCGGCATCCTGTCGTTCGGCGATCAGGGTCGACAATTGCGCTATCGCTGGCCATCCCTGTTCCTGAGCGACGTCCAGCGGGCAAACGACCAGGCTGATCGCCCCCTCCAGCCAACAGGCCGAAGAGGAAACGCCCTGCGCCAACAGCATGTCCGCCTGGGGTTGATGGTGGAAGCATTGTACGGCGGTCAGCACCGCCATGCGGCTGTCGGCATGGCGAAAACAGTCTTGCGCCAACTGCAGCAAGCGCAGGCCGCCCAGATCGGCGCCGTCGAGGGTTTGGCATTTACCGCGCGTGCGGGCGAAATGGGCGATGCGCGCGGGAATGCTGGAGGCCATTTCCCCTACGCGATCGTGGGATGAACTGCCGAACGCCTGGGCCAGCGGCTGTTTGTAATCGTCAATCCGGCGCATGACCGCTGCCGGTGAGAGCCCCTGAGCGTCAAGCCGTTCGGCCAGCCTGCGCAGCGCGCCGATTTTGGTGGCGTTGCGATAGGCCGCATCACTGCCCAAATGGGTGGCGCAAAATTGATCGCAGCGGTCGCGCAACGCGTCGGATAACGTCAGATGCTGCATGGCGGCGGAGGCGGCCTGCAGCGCCAGGCGGGTCTCGCGGCTGACCGCCAGTCGAAACAGCGGCGGGATGGCGAATTTTTTGAAATCAAACGCGGCGTCGTCGATCTGGCGACCGCGGATCGGCGCGGCCGCATCGCTCCACGGCATCGGCGGCGGGGCGTCGAACAGCGCCGACCAGGCGGCGCCGTTGGACAGATCGATACGATCGATGCCGGGCAGTGCGCAGCCGATGCCGACCAGCGCCAGCGGCGCGGCATGAATTTCCTGGTTCATCGCGCGTTCACCTCGGACAAACGTCCTCTGTCCACCTTGCCGTTGGCATTGGTGGGCAGACTGTCGGCGACCACCAGTTGGCTGGGGAGCATATAGGCGGGCAGCCTGGGCTGCAGGAACTGCTTGAGCTCCAGCAGGTTGGGGCGGAGCGCGCCGGGATGGAGGGTGATCACGGCGATCAGTTTTTGCTTCAGCTCGCCGAGCTCGACATACAGTGCGGCTTGGCTGACCGAGGGATGGTGATGAAGGATCGATTCAATCTCACCCAATTCCACCCGGTAGCCGTTGATTTTCACCATGTCGTCCAGCCGGCCGCGGTAGACCAGCCCATTCGCCGTCGTCTCCACCCAGTCGCCGGTCGCGTGACATTGGCGCGGATGCCATTGCGCTTGCCGCGATGAGGCGACGTTGCTGTAGCCGGGGGTCACGCACGGCCCGCCGATCAGCAATTCTCCGCGTCGGCCCGGCGTACCGTCAATCGGCTGCAGGCGCCCCTGTTCATCGACCAACTGCGCCGTCAAGCCGGGCAACGGATGGCCGATGGGGATCTGCTCCAGCGTCGCCAACTGCGTTCGATCCAGCGCGTAGGCGGTGCAGACATTGGTTTCCGTCGGGCCATACCAGTTGCTGACGCGGCACCGGGCCGGCAGATGCGCAACCAGACGCCTCAGCGCGGCGGCCGGATAAGGCTCACCGGCGAACGTGACCTGGCGCAGCGTTTTCACCGTCGATGGCGCCAGCAACGCGCTCTTTTCCAGCATGGCTAAAATCGAAGGCACGCTGTACCACAGAGTGACGCCGTGCGTTTGCAATCCGCGAACGAGAGCCTGGCAATCTTTCTGTTCATCTTCGCGCACGATCCAGGTCGCGGCGCCGGCGCAAACGCCGGCGAACAGATCGAAGGTGCTCAGATCAAAGGCGAAACTGGCATGATTGGCCAGCACGTCGCGCGCCGTCAGTTGCGTATCGCTGACGGCCCAGCCGATGAAAAACGTCAGCATGTCATGGGTGATTTGCACCCCTTTCGGGGTGCCTGTGGAGCCTGAAGTATAGAGAATGGCGGCGAGGGGGGAGCCGAGCGCGGCGATCGCTTCCGGCCAGGCGCCATCGAGATCGGTGCGGCCATCGAGCGCGCTCAACCAGCCCTCATCGACGATCAGCGCGGGTGAGGCGGCGGCGATAATGCGTTCGATGCGCGCCGTCGGTTGGCTGAAATCGATAGGGACATAGTGGTTGCCGCTCAGCCAACATGCGTACATGGCGGCGACGGCGTCGGGCCCTTTCTGCAGGTTGAGCAGCACGGCCTGCTGCTTTAACCCGGCATGTCGCAGCGCCGCCGCCATCATGCAGGCGCGATCGGCCAGGCGACGATAGCTCCAGCGCCGATCGCCGCACAGCAGAGCGGTGCTTTCCGGCGCTTGGCGGGCGTGCCGGAACAGGGCCTCCAGTATCGGTGAAATGAAGGTTGCCATGATGTCAGACCTCGGCGGCGCGTGCGCGCTCTTCCCGTCGGACATCGCCGTTGACCGGCACGCCGGTCTCCAGCGCCGCCGCCACCAAAATGGCGTAGGCTTCATCCAGATCTTCACGCGTGTGTTCACTGGTCACGCTGATGCGTAAGCGGGCGTCACCCACGCTGACGCCCGGGAAGACCACGGTCTGGCAGAATAGCCCGCGCGCCCGGACGGCGCGGCCGAACAGCAGCGTTTTGGCGTCGTCGCCCACCACCACCGGAATGATGGCCGAGTCGGAATGCTCAAGGTCAAAACCGGCGTTAAGCAGCAGCGTGCGGAAGTAGTAGATGTTGTCCCACAGCTTGGCCAGTCGCTCGGGTTCACGCAGCATCACGTCGATGGAGGCGATCACGCCGGCGGCGACTGCGGCGGGGATGGTGGCGGCGAACACATAGGAGTTGGAGTAGAAACGCAGGTATTCGACCACTTCGCCATCGGCGCAAACGAAGCCGCCTAACCCCGACAGCGCCTTGCTCATGGTGCCCAGCTCGAGATCCACCCGGCCTTTCATATTGAAGTGTTCCGCCGTGCCCGAGCCGGTTTTGCCCAAGACGCCGGTCGCGTGCGCGTCGTCGACCAATACGCGTGCGCCGTAGCGTTCGGCCAGCTTCATCAGGCGCGGCAGATCGACGATATCGCCGTGCATGCTGAAAACGCCATCGGTGACGATCAGCTTGCCGCCGGGGTGATCGGCGTATTTGGCCAGCGATTTCTCAAGGCTGGTCAAAGAGTGGTCATAAATTTTCCGCTGCGCGCCCGCCAACTTGCAGCCGTCCTGGATGCTCATGTGGTTGATGGCGTCGGTGAACACCAGGTCGTGTCGGCTGGTCAGAGCCGAGATGCATCCCAGGTTGGCCGAGTAGCCGGACGGATAGACGATGCAGTCTTCGCGCCCTTTGAGCTTGGCCAGTTTGCGCTCCAATTCCAGATGCAGCACGTTGCTGCCGGCGATGATGCGGCACCCGGTATTGGTGGCGCCGTACAGGCCGGCGGCGTCCTGGATGGCGTGGATCACTTCCGGATGGTTCGACAATCCCAGATAGCTGTTGGAGCCGAACATCAGAAATTCGCGGCTTTTGCCGGTGACCTCGTCGAACATGACCGCGCGGTTTTTGCACGGCGTTTCAAGCGGCATGCCGTACCAGTAAAGCTGACGCTGTTTTTTATCGCGATAAAAAGCGCCGAACTCACGCGTTTTATGGAACAAATCCGGGTGCTCGATGCCGACGAAGTCCCGCATGGTGCGCGGATCGCCGAGCTCATCGCGCGCGTCCGGCGACGCGGGCGCCTTGGTGGGCTGCGGCGCAGCGGATGCGGCGGTGTGCTGGCCAAAGCGGCTGAACCACGCTTCGCCCTGTTCCTGAAGCAGCCGCGCCGCCAGGTTGTGCTCCAGCTCAGCCAACGTGCGGCACTCCGCCAGCGCTGCGTTATCGTCCAGGCCCAGCGTTTTGAGCAGCTCGTTGCGCGCCATCACCACCGCGACGGAGTCGATGCCCAGGTCGCCTTCGATGGCGGCGTCGGGGGGCAGATCACGCACTTCATATCCGCTGTGGGTGGCGAACACCTGGCGCACGAGAGCGCTCAACCAGGCCTGAGGCGTCTCGGGGGCAGGTTGCGCGGCGGCGTTCGGCGTCGGCAGCGTGAAACCGCGCTGCAAAATACCGTCGAGCGCATCCTGAATGGTTTTGATCTCCTGGATCTCCAGCGGCGTATTTAATTGAAACTGACGGTTCAGCACCATGGCAATTTCCGCCAGCGCGATGGAGTCGACGCCCAAATCGTTTTCCAGATGGCTGGTCAGGGCCAGTGCCGACGGTTCATACTCGGTCAGCCGGGCGAAGGTGTGCAGCACCGACTGCCGGACGGCTTCATGCGCGTTTGCGGCGCTATCGACGGCGTGAACGCTCATGCGACACCCCCTGCGGCGACTTGCGCTTGCAACCGTTGCACCAGCGCGACCATCGCCTGCACCGAGGCGAAGTTCGCCGGATGGATCTCATGCATGCCGATGGCGACATGAGACTCCTGACGCAGAAAATCCACCAGATCGAAAATGGAGGCGGAATCGACGACGTTCAGTTCAAACAGCGGGGTTTGAGCGTTCAGGCCGTCGTGATCGCCATCCAGATACTGGGTGGCGATATGCTGGATCAATTTGCTTTCTAACATTGCGAGCTCCCGTTGCTAACTGGTTATTTTTCGCCGACGATCAGGGTGCGTGGGCCGGCAATTTTCATGATGCGCGCGTTGCTGAACCCCGCCAGACGGAATCTGTCCAGGTATTCCTGCGCGCTGCTCTCTATGCCACCGTCGGTGGAGACCAGCATGTTCAGCGACAGCAGGGCGGTAAATTCCGGCCCTGATTTGTCTTCGTTCAGCGGCGTTTCGGAAGCGATGAAGCGGCCGCCGGCCGGCATCGCCCGATAGATGTTGCGCAGGATGGTCAGTTGGGTTTCCGGGGCGTAGTCGTGCAGCATCCATCCCAGGTGGATCAGGTCATAGCCGCCGATCGGCAGATCGCCGCTGATGACATCGCCCTCCACGACGTCAATGCGTTCGCCATAGCCTTGCAGCGTCAGCTTGTCGCGCAAAAACGCCGAGGCCTGCGGCAGTTCGCAGATCGCCAGTGCGATCCCCGGATAAGCGTCGGCGATCGCCATCGGCAGGCTGCCGATCCCGCTGCCGATATCCAAAAACGCACGGTGTTGCGAGAAGTCGTAATCGCGAACAAAGCCGGCGATAAAGGGCGCGGCGAATTTACCGAGAAACTCCTGGAAGTCCGCCACGTCGTCCGGATTTTGGTACAGGATGTCGAACCAACTGCGGTCATCGCCGAATACCGTGCGGCGCTGGTGGGCATCGTTTCGCACCGCCGTTTTCAGCTCGCCCCACAGCGGATACAGGAAGGTATCGATGTGGCGGCCCAGCCATCCCAGCCACTGCGGTTCGTCGCTCAACAGAAAAGCCCGGTGGGCGGCGGGCAGATGATAAAGGCCGTCTCGTTGGTCGAGATACCCCATGGCCCGCAGCGCGATGAGCAACTGCTCGGTCGAACGCGCCGGGCAGTCAAGCCGCGCGGCGATGTGCGCCGCGTCGGCGTCCCGATCGCGCAGCTGATCGAACAGCTTCAGCGCCAGCGCGGCGGTCAGCGCCTTGGCCTGGAAAAAGCCCATCATCTGATTGACGGCATCTTGCTTGGTTAAAGGCATTGCAGGCTCCCTAGTCTAAAAAGGTGGAGAGTTCCTCGCACACCGTGGCAAAGGCGCCGACGAAACGGTCGATCTCGGCTTTGCTGATGATGAGCGGGGGTTGAATACGGATCACCGTCGAGCTGTTGGCGGTAATGAAGGTCAGGATCTTGTGGTCCTGGCACAGCTTGGTGACGAATTTCATGCAGAACATTTCGCCGAGCGCCTGTTCCATGCGATCCATCGCCGCCCGCAGATGGGCTTGCACCGGATCGGGCAAGAATTTCCAGGTGGTGTGCCAATCGCCCGGCAGCCGGGTGGCGAATTCGCGGGCGGAGGCGTTGACCGCGCCGGTGAACGCCTGGTCGAACTGGATCCCCAGCATCAGGCCGCGGCCGCGCACCTCGCTGACGAACGGATAGCGGGCGGCGATCTCGCTCAGTGCCTGCTTAAAGTAGGCGCCCATCCGTTCGGCATGGCCGACCAAATCCTGCGCCAGGATCTCGCGCAGCGCGCTGAGGGCGACGACCGAGGCGAGGTTGCCGCCGCCGTAGGTGGAGCTGTGCACCAGGAAGCGATCCGCCGTGCCATAGGCTTTTTGCCAAAGATCGGCTCGGCACAGCGTGGCGCCGATGGGGATCAGGCCGCCGGACAGGGATTTCGACAGCATCAGCACGTCCGGCTCGATACCGTCCCATTCGCAGGCGAAAAGTTTGCCGGTGCGCCCAAGCCCGGTTTGCACTTCGTCCACCATCAGCAGCACGCCGGTCTCGCGGCAGAGCTGCTGCACCGCCTGCAGGTAACCGGCGGGCGGGATATGCACGCCGCCTTCGCCCTGGATCGGTTCGATCATCAGCGCGCCGACGTCTTCACGGTTCAGCGCTTCCCGCAGCGCGGCGAGATCGCCGAACGGCACTTCCACCATCGCGTCCAGCAGCGGTGTGAAATAGCGGCGGTGTTTGTCTCGTCCGGTGATGGACAACGCGCCCAGCGTTTTACCGTGGTAACTGTTGCGCAGATAGGCGATGCCCGGCTTGCCCGTCGAGGCCTTGGCGATCTTCATCGCGGCCTCGACGGCTTCGGTGCCGGAGTTGCTGAAGAACACCCGGCCCATGTTGCCCGGCGCCAGACGACAGAGCACTTCGGCCAGCTTGGCGGTCTGTTCGGGAATGGAAATGTATTGAATGAAGTTGGGGCCTTGAGCGTCGAGGTAGTTTTTCAGCGCGTTGACCACTGGCTGCGGGTTGTGGCCCAGGTTTAGGCACCCGTAGCCCGCCACCATGTCCAGGAAAGCCTCGCCCGCATCGTCATACAACTGGGTGCCGGCGGCGCTGCGGAAAACGTTGTCGCAGCGCTGCAACTTGAGGAAGTCCACCATCATGGGGTTGATGTATTGATGATAGCGGTCGAGGGTGTCTTCCCTGGCCGGCGTTTGGGCGATGACCGCGTCGATAAACGCCAGGCGCGATGCGGGCAACGCCGCATCAGCCGATTCCCCGGCATAGATGTCATGGTGGTAGTAGCGCTTGAGATTGGTCACGCTCTGCCGATCGATGCGCTCGCCGTACGAGGCCAGCGGATAGGCGAAGAACCCGTGGCGCTCGGCGATTTCACCGATCTCCAGCACTTTTTCCGGCGCCAGATAGCGGCCCAGCGAAAAGTTTTCCCGCCGGTTTTCCAGCGCCAGCACAATGGTTTCCGCCATGCAGCCGTTCAATTGTTGCTTGATGGTGACGTTGAGCGATTCTCCACCCAACTTGACCGCATCGGTGGCGGTGACGCAGCCGCCGTCGATGATCAGAATGTCATCCCGCGCCGGGCGCGTTTCCGAAGCGATATCGCGCGGCAGCGCCACGTCGATGAAGATCGAGCCGGGTTGCAGTCTGGCGGGGTCGATCACGCCGCCGGCGGAGGTCGCGGCGGCAAACAGTTTGCAGCGCGGGTAGAGATCTTCGGGATCGCTGGTCAGGGTGACGCGCGAGTGATACTCCTCGGGCAAATGGCTGAGCAGTTCGCTGCGATCATGGTTGCCGGCGCGGTGCAGCAAATGGAGAGAGAAACCGTGCGCCAGCAGCAGACGGCTTAGCGCCAGGCAGATCGATCCCGGATAGCCGACGATGGCGACGGGTTCCTCCTCCGGGCGGATTTCCAGCCAGGACTGGATCTGCATCAAGGCCTTGTAGCCGGCGTAGGTGGTCAGCGAGTTGCCGGAGGTGACCGGCACCGGCGACTTTTCCGCAGTGGCTTCGCCGCGTCGCCCAACGATAGAGGTAAAACCGCCGAGACCGACCAGTTCGGCGCCATCGCCGGCCAGCTCTTCGATGCCTTGGACCACCCTGGCGGCGATACCGCGTGCGTCGGCCAGCATTTCATCCGCCACCAGCGGCATGTATTTGATCACCCCTTCGCAAGTGGCGCCGGTCGCCGAGGTGATCCTGGCGAAGTTCATAAAGGGAACCAGGTTTTGTCGTTCCCACAGTTCACGCGTATAGCCGCTGTGCTGCTCGGTCGAGTTGCGTTGCAGCAGATCGAGCATTTTGACGTAACGTTTCAACCCCAGCGAGGTGGGATGAGCGATGAATCCGAATTTCATGAGGTGGCTTCCTGTGTAGGATCTTGGTCGAAGGCGGTGCTGGTCGATTCGGGCTGTTGGGCCGCCCAGGCTTTGCGCTCCTGCAGGGCGTCGTGGTCGCTCGGATCGCGCTGCCAGCCTTTGGCGGTGGCCAGCGAGATACCGTCGCCTTCATTGTTGTGCCCCAGCACCACGGAGAACAGATTGAGTCGGTGCGGCGTGGTCAGCGCCTGGCGAATGACGTCTTCGTCGAAATGCGTAAGCGTTTTGCTCTGGATATGGAAGTTATTGACCGTTTGTTCGACGTCCGGCTGTTCGACGTTCACCAACCGCATTTGCCGTGAGGTGCGGTTGAACAGAATGCGTTCCTGATAGGTATTGATGACGGACAGCCCGCCGTTGCATAAATAGAAGACGGTGATGCTTTTATTCAGCAACTGCGGATGGGTAAGAATGTTGTCGATAAAAGCCGGCAGGATGTCCGGTACGATCCCTTTAGCGCCGTCGCCGATAAACGCCATCACGTGGCTTGGGCTGGTGTAAGCCAGGTAGCCGGTGGCCAGCAGAGCGTCGCCCATCAGGGCGCGGCCATACCAGCCGGAAAAGCCGCGGCGCGTTTTGGCGACGTTGCGCGCGGCGGAGATGCCGCACCGGCCGACGTCATATACGCCGGTAAAATCGAACCCCTCCGTTTCGATCAGCTCTTCAATCACTCGGTTCAACTGGCAGAAGAAGTAGTTGGCCGACATGGGCAGACTGGGAAGCTGGCTGACCACGTCGGAAGGCGAATCGAGATAGGCGGCGATCAGCGCGCGGCGTCTTTCCCGCAATGCCGGATCGACGTCGAGATGCGCTTTCACCGTGCGCAGGAACGCCAGACAGTTCATGTGCAGGTGCAGATCGGCATAGGGCGACAGATGGCGCTCATCGTGCGTGAGCTGCACCAGGTGAACCTTGCGTTCCAGCCTGCCGTCGGAGAAGGGGGTGGTGATCTGAGCGACGCGGCTTTTGATCATAAACAGGCTCTGCTCGCTCATGGCGTTGAGCTTGTCGTTGGTGTGCAGGAAGTTGTAGACGCGTGGGCTGTAGCCGTAAATCGCCAGGGTGCCCAGGTAGTGGGGATTGCGCCGACCCTGATAATATTTCGGCGCCGAGCCTGGATGGGCCAACGAGTCCACCAGGGCGATGCCGGCGGCGTCGGCGATGTCATGGATCAGGGCGTATTCGTCGTCGCTGACCGGGCCCAGCTGCCACACCAGCCGTTCCGGCCCGCGGTTGATCAGCGCTATCGCCTGTGCCAGGCTTTCGCTCATCGGCAGCGGATCGTCCGCCGACAGAACCGGGATCGGCGAGGGATCGCAGACGGCGCCCTCCAGCGACAGGGTCGACTCCAGCACGTTTTGCGTCGCCAGAATCACCACCGGCCCCTGGCCTTGATGATAAAGGCGGAAGGCTTCCGTCAAACCGGTGCCGATCGTTTCGACGTCATCGATATAAACGAACGGGATGCGGCGGGCGACGAGCACTTCACGCATGTCTTCCGTCGGCGTCAGCGTTCCCTGGAAGCTGTACCATTGATTGCCGCGGTTTTCCGCCGCGACGATGATGCCCTGGGCGGCGGTTTCCTTGAGGTTGGCCAGCGTCCCCTTGAATTCATCCATCATTCCGGAGGTCACTACGCCGAGGAACGGCATGCGATACAGCTGCCAGTTGGCCATGGCGCCGCAGGCGATGGCGTGTTCGTTAGGGCCGCGCAGGATCAGCGCGCCGCGCGCCTCCGCATGCCGATCCAGATAGCCGATCAGATTGGAGATGATCGACCCGGTGTAATAGGACACCAGCCAGCGTTCGGCAGCGGTACGCTCGAAAAATTGAATCAACTGCTCACCCAGCGTGTTGTGCAGCGCCAGCGCGCCGATCGGCTTGACCCGGCGGTTGGTGTAGTTCATCTCGAAGAAGTCCATCCACAGGCACAACAGCTCGGTTTGGAAGATCGCCGGATCTTCGCTGCGCACGATTTCGCGGTATTGCTGCGGCAGGTAGCGGAAGGGCGATCGCAGCTGGCGAATGAACGCAACGGTGGAGAAGGTGGTGTAAAACGCGGGAATGCCGCTGCGCTGCAAGGCGCTGTAAAAGGCGTCCAGATCGCGATCGATCTGTTCGATGCTGTCATCGACGCCGGCCGGCGTGGTCTGATCGTAGAACAGCATGCCCAAATGAAATTCGGGACGCTGTTCCAGCGCATGGGTATAGATGATCTTGCCGGTGGCTTCGGCCAGGCTGGCGCATTGGATGATGCGAACGTTGATAGCCTTGTTTTGGCCTTTGAGAAAGTGCAGCGCCTTTTCGCGCGCGGCCTGATAAAGCGAGTCCGCCGCCAGATCCAACAGTTTCAGCGGCATCTCGGACTGGATATGCACGCGGTTGAAAACATAATCGCGGATATCGTTCAGTACGCTGAGCCCGGTTTGGAAAAACGCCGGGTTGCGCGTCACCACCACCACGCCGACCGTCAGAGTGTCGGGATCTGCGTCGGTGCGGCAGGCCTGGCGCTCCGCTTGCCACACTTGCTCGTAGGCGGCGGAGTTGGTGAGTCTTGCTTGTCCTGTCAGGGTCGTCATGATGAGTTCCTTGTGCAGCCAAAATGGAGTGACGGCTTCAGCCAGGCGGGCAAATTCGGCACGACAAAGCCCGCGACGGTCTCTGCAGGCGGCGGTTGCCGCGCGCATCACCTTCGTTGAATTGTGCTGTTTTCAGGCGGATGGTTTACCTTCGCCGGATGTGGTGCTGACTAGCCATCGGCACGTTCTCCGCGTTGAATAATGACCGTCCCGCTGTCGCCGTCGAGAATCAAGGTGTCGCCGCTGTTGATCAGCTGGGTGGCGTTCTTGAGATTGACCGCCGCGGGGATGCCGAATTCGCGTGCGACGATGCAGCTGTGGGACAGCGCGGAGCCGATATCGGTGACGATGCCCGCCGCCAGCGCGAAGAGCGGGGTCCAGCTGGCGTCGGTAAAGCGCGCCACCAGGATTTCGTTGGGCTGCAGCTCGCCGGCCTGCGCCAGCAGATCGGTGATGACGCGCGCCTTCGCCACCACTTTGCCGGGGCTGGCCGCCAGGCCGGACAGCATGCCGGCGGCGTTTTCCGCCGTGGGGGCTTTCATCCTGGGCTGATACCCCCCGACGATCGCCATCGGCGGCTCTTCCGCATGCAGGTTCAGCAGATGCTGGTGGCGATTGCGCTCGATCAGATCGGCGGCGAACGCCTCCTGCGCCGACTGTTCCCCCGCCATAAACGCGCGGAAGCGCTCGAAGTCCACATAGGGCAGATCGGCCTGTTTGACCAGGCCTTGCGCCTCCAGGCGCCGCAGCACTTCCAACATGATGCGGCGGTAGAACCAGGTTTCGGTGACGAAGGTTGGCCGGGTCGCTTCGCGGCGTTCGGCCATCACGCCATACAGCTTGGTGATGAACTTCAGCTTCATCCGGCCAAACCAGGGCATCGCTTTAAGCAGCGTCGCGCTGTCTTCATGGCGCAGCCGCTCTGTTTCCCGCAGTTTCGTGTGCAGATCCACCGGATGTTGCAGATACATTTTCATCACTTGCAGCAGGTAGCTGGGATCGTCGTTCCAGCGCGGAAGACTCAATTCGAACTCCTGGCGGCCACGGGCGCCGAACTCGAACAGGAAGGCGCTGAAGTCGCTTTGCCAGAAGGCGCGCGATTCGGGATCGGTGGGCAGGACGGTGACCAGTTCCTGTGCGCTGTGTCGCTCGAACACGGCCTTCAACGCCGGTTGACGATTGACCGTCTCCACCAGGCTGAGAATGCCCAGCGTGACTTCGATGGTGCGCAGGTTGTTCATCGACGCCTTGATGCGATTTTGCAATCCGTTGCCGCGGCCTTTGAGGTAACGTTCGCAGGTCAGCGCCAGCGCATCGTAGAGCGCGAACGACTGAAGGAAGAAGGGCATATAGGCGGCGCAGCTGTCGAGGAAGTAACCGTCGATGCGGCTGAGTTCCCGCTCCAGCTCCTGATGCGTCATGGTGGTCAGATCCAGCGCCAGAAAGCGGCGCGTCTCGCGCTGGCGCAGGGCGATCATGGCATCGACGGTCGCGCCGGCGCTGCGCAGGTTATGCCTCTGCTGTTTCAGCCAATGCCAGGCGCTCTTGAGATAAGCCCATCCCTGTACGCCGGGGCCATAGGGGTTTTTGTACCCGCTGAAATCGATATCGGCGGTGGCGTAGCGGGTCGTGAACTTCATTTCGTCGCGGGTGGGCGGGCATTGGCGGAGCATGTAGGCCGATCCGGAGATATTCAGATAGACGTAGCCTTGCAAATACCCCATATAAATCTGCCAATCGCCGATATCCGCCAGCCCCATGGTTTTGATCGCCGGGCCATGAATATGCTTTTGGTAGAACTGGCAAAACGACAGCCCCAGCGGCGTCATCAAGCCGGTGACGATCTCGCCGGTGTCCATTCGGGAGAAAAAGGCCCGTTCCTTGATCGCCGGATCGCTTTCCCACGGGTTGGCGTAAAGCATCTGAACCGGTTTGGCCTGCGTGGTGATCGGCCGCGCCTGCAGGAGCCACACGCGATCGTCTTTCACCGCCCATTCGATATCCAGTTCCGCGCCGTAAATCATCCGCGTTTGCCTGGCCAGCCTGGCAAGCTGTTGCAGCTGTTCCGGGGTTAGGCTGGGGGCGTCTCGCCTGACTTCAGGCGTTTGCAGCAGCGTGACCCGTCCCTGCGGATCGCGTTGGCAATAGTGCGGTTTGTGACGAATTTGCCGCTCGCGGATCTCGCCGCTCGCCTTATCCAAAATGAAGCTGTCGGTGGTGACCTGTCCGGAGACCACGCCTTCCCCCAGCCCCCAGCAGCTGTCGATGACGATGTGGTTGGCATCGCCTGTCAGCGGATCTTGGGTAAACATGACGCCGGCGGCGTCTGCATCCACCATGATTTGCAAGACGACGGCGATATCGCTCTGCGCCGCCGATGTCCGGCTATACTGGGCGGCGCGTTCCGCCCAGAGCGACGCCCAGCAGGATTGCACCTTGCGCACCACCTCGTCATCCCCGCGCACGTGCAGGTAAGTGTCGTATTGCCCGGCGAAAGAGTGGGTCAGGCCGTCTTCTTCCAGCGCCGAAGAGCGCACGGCGAGCGAGGCGCCGTCGCCCAACTGTTTGCAGGCGTGACGGATCGCCAGATCGAGCGGGGCGGGGATGGCGGTGCTCAAAATCATATCGCGCACGTTGCCCGGCGCGCCCGTGTCGAGCAGCGCTCCCGGCACGGCGAATTCGATAAACTGCCGGTAAGCCTGCGCGGTGATGCAAAACGCCGGCGGCACCGGCAAGCCCGCCTGAATCAAATGATTCAACGAATGGGCTTTGCCGCCCAGGCGATGGGGTTCCAGCGTTTTATCGCCGGAAAGTTCAACCACCAGGGTAGGATTCATGACATCACCTCCGCAGGCGTAACGGGCATTGCGAGGCGTTCTCTCACCGCTTTGGCGGCGTTCAGCCCGGCTAACACCGCGCTTTCGATATTACCGATGCCCACGCTGTCCTGATTGGCGAAGTGAATATTCTCAAACGGCATGCTGGCCTGGTGAAACACGCCCTGAGCCTGTTGTCCGGCGACCGAGGTCACCAGACCCGCGGGCCAGAACCAGATTTGAATGTCTTCAATGATGTCGGCGTCAATGCCCATGTTGCCCAGCACTTTGGCGATTTCGACATAGGTCTGTTGCTGCAGCGCCGGGAACTCGTTCTGCGCGGTGCGACCTTGCCGCTCTGGGCGAGTGGTCGGTTTGAGCAGGGTTAATACCCCGGTTTCCGCGCTGAGGTGATTGTCCATCCAATTGGCGATCAGGCAGGTGCCGGCTTTGCTCCAATAGTAAGGTGTGCGGGTGTTTTCCGGCTCGATCAGATAGCCGCCGAACGAGTGTTCGAGGATCGGCTTTTTCAACAGCACGTTCGCCAGGTAGTAATCTTCATGGCGGATCTGACGGATCGCCGCCAATTGCTCTTTGGGCAGGGTGGGTAACCAGGTGGGCACATGCGTTTTGGGGGCTGCCCAGATCACTTGTTTGGCTCTGATTTCGCTGGCCGCGCCATTGACGCTGAACCGGATCACCGTTTCGTCGCCGCCGGGCGTGATGGTTTGAAGCTGTACGCGGCTTTGCAGCCTGACGTTGTTTTGCTCCTCAAGATAGTCGAGCAGACCGGCGCTGATGCTGCCGTTACCGCCCGGCAGCGTGACCAGATTGCCGCGTAAATACCCCACCAGGAAGTGCAATCCGACATAGGCGGAGACTTCGCGAATATCGAGACATTCCACGCGCAGCGTGGTGCTGACGGCATTCTCTACCAGCTTGCCGAATTTTCTCGGTGGCCGCAGATCCGCCGGGATCTGATCCAGTTTGTGCGGTTCGAACAGATAAGTGTACAGCGGGATAGTGTCGAGCAGCGCCATATTCGCTTTGCTCCAGGCGCTCTGCGGCGTCCAGGGCAGGCTGGGGTACCGCTCGCCGCGCGGCGAGAAGGTATCGAGGAAGGCGTACAGATCGGCAAAGATCGGATCGCCCAGCTGTTTTGCCGCGATAACATAAGGTTTACCGATCAAGGCATGCAGGAATAGTTGTCCCGTCAGGCGCCAGACGGCGGGTTTCAGCAGGTAGACCGGCTGTTTGAGAAAACCAACGACGACTTCACCCAGGCATCGGAGCAGCAAGAAGGTATCGAAAAACACCAGCGTGTCCTTTTCATTGGACTTGTAGGCGCCGCTCAGACCGATTTTCTTCAGCAGTTGCAACATGAACGAACCCGGCAATGGCTCCTGGAAGCAGACGCCGGCGATGGGAAACTTCAGGCGATTCACCGCGCGGTAGCGCGCGTTGCCGCCAAAGGAAGCGCTTTTTTCCAGCACCAGAACCCGGCGTTCGGTCAGTTCGCTGGCCGCGGCCAAACCGGAGACGCCGCCGCCGATGATCACCACGTCATACTCGCCGTCCAGCGTGGGGGTTACCGAGCCGGCTGACGCCGGCGTGGGCGTGGAAAAGTCGCGCGTGGGGAACGTGCGTGGCTTGGGTTTGCGGTGGTGTTGCTGCCGCAGCATGTACAGCGCCGCCAGCGCGAAAATCGCATCGAGCAATATGACCTGCGGCTGGGCGCGGTGCAGGATCGTGACAAATCCCGCCATCATCAGCAGCTGGCAGTAGATGATCAATGTCGTCCAACGCGGGTTGAACATCAAGACCGCACCGGAGGCAAACAGCGCCACGCCGATCAGCGCGTTAACCGCTGTACCCTGCGCCGCCAGCCAAGCCGTCGCCCCGGCGTACCAGGTGCCCTGGTTCGCCACGGCCGCCTGCTGCAGAATATCGGCGACGTTTTCCAACTGAGGGAAGGCTTTCGCCAGGCCGGCCAACATATAGAGCACGGCAAAAACGCGTTGAACGATCATCATGCGCCTCCCCGCAGACCCAGCTTGCGGGCGACAATTTCTTTTTGTATCTCGTTGGTGCCGGAGAAGATCCGGCTGGGGATCACGTTCAGCAAGTGGCGCACCAGACCGAGTTCTTGATCCATGCCGGCTCCGCCGAAGATTTGAATCGCGTCCAGCGCGGACTGCACGGCATATTCGGAAATCAACAGTTTGCTCATTGCGATGTCGATCTCGGCATCCTGGCCCCGATCGTGTTTCCAACAGGCGCGGTAGAGCATTAGCCGACACTGTTCCAGACGCAGTTTCATCTCGATGATGCGGTTGGAGACGGACTGAAATTGGCCAATCGCTTTGCCGAATTGTCGGCGTTGTTTGGCATAGTCCAGCGCGCTGTCGAACACGCGCTCCATTGCGCCGATAAACAGAGCCGACAGGCAGCCTTTTTCCCAGATCATTGAATCGTGGAAGATGGCGCCGCCGGCGCCCGGCATGCCGAGCCGTTGGGCCTCTGGAATGAAGACGTCGTTGAAGGTCAGTTCGCTCCACGGGCAGTTGGAGAGGCAATCTTTCGGGCTGACGGCGCCTACGTTTAAGCCTGGCATCCCTTTCTCGAGCACAAATGCGGACACGCCCATAAAGCCATGTTCGGGATGGGTTTTCGCATAGACGATGAAGATGTCGGCAATCGGCGCGTTGGTGATGAAAATTTTGTTTCCGTTGAGCCGGTAGCCGCCTTCACAGGGTTGAGCGGTTGATTTCATGGCATAAATATCGGAACCGGCGTCCGGCTCCGTCGCCGCATTCGCCGCGATCAGTTTTCCGGCCGCCAACGCTTCGAGATACTGCGCTTTTAATGCTTCGGAACCGAAGCGGGAAAGCGGGATCACGCAGGCGCACAGATGGGCGCAGAGCGAAAAGGACATGCCGATGTCGCGGCTGCCTTTACCCAGCGCTTCAATCATCAGCGCAGTATCGAGCGCGCTCATGCCCAATCCGCCGAACGCGGTCGTCACGGGGGCTCGGGTAAAACCATAGGCGGCGGCTTGTCGCCACAAATCCAGGCTTAATACCTGCCGTGAAAGCCGATCATGCGCATCCTGATCCAGCACCTCGCGGGCAAAACGCTGAGCGGATTCGCTTAGAGCCTGCTGCTCGCTTGATAAGTTAAAATCCATGACGAACTCCGCCATCGGGTTGAGAGATTAAATTAGCTAATATTTCTAGTTTGGAGGTGGCCAAAACTCAAACAGGCGCAGTAATGGCAAATGTAAATAAATGTTTATTTGTGTGGTCTATTATTACAATTTTGTTAATTTGTGTTTTTATTTTGTTGTTTTAATTGTGTTTTATTTTGTGTTATTTATACACAAAAATTTACATATAATAAAAATCTTAATTTGATCAAATTTTAATAGGTTAGATTGTCTATTGTTTTTTGATGAATACTTTGCAGGTGAAGTATCTATCTTTTGGCTGTGGCTATCGGTTTCTCATCGCTATCGACGGTGGGCGTTGAGGCTTGGTGAGTGGCGGAAAGCGTCTTAAGATAGAGGGTGAGCAGGAGCATTCCGGAGGAAAAAATGAATATTAGCGACGTCGCGAAAAAGACCGGGTTAACCAGCAAGACGATTCGTTTTTACGAAGAGAAAGCGCTGATTACCGCACCGATCCGCAGCGATAACGGTTATCGCCATTATTCCGCCAGGCACGTTGAAGAGCTGACGCTGCTGCGCCAGGCGCGGCAGGTGGGCTTCAACCTGGACGAGTGCCGTGAGCTGGTGGCGTTGTTCAACGATCCGGCCCGCCACAGCGCCGACGTGAAGGCGCGCACGCTGCAGAAGGTGGCGGAGATCGAAAGGCACATCAGCGAACTGGGAGAAATGCGCCAACGCCTGTTGACGCTGGCGGAACAATGTCCGGGCGACGAGGGGGCCGAGTGCCCCATCATCAATAATCTGGCGGGATGCTGTCGTTCGAATTAACGGCTGATGGCGCGGATCACCAGTGTGACCCCTTCCACCGCCACCACTTCCACTTCGGTGCCGGCGGGCAGATCTTCCGCCGCCTGCGCGCGCCAGCTGCTGTCGCCGATATTGATGCGCCCCATGCCGTTGTGCATCGGCTCCGTCAGCGTGGCGCGGGTGCCGATCAGCTGACGGTTGCGCTGGTTGAGCACCGGTGAACCGCCGGACGCGGCCGCCGGGCGCCGGCGCAGCCAGTACCACCACAGGTAGGCGACGACGACGGTCAGGACGGCGAAGATCACGCCTTGCCATTCCCAGGTGAGCGTCGGCAGCAGCCAGATCAAGGCGCCGACCAACAGCGCCGCCACGCCGCTCCACAGCAGGTAGCCGCCGGCGCCGAGCATTTCCGCCGCCAGCAACACGCCCCCGAGGGAGAGCCAGAACCACAGCGGATTCGCCGCGATCAGTTCGAGCATGATTATTTGCCTTTGCTTTCTTTCAGCAGTTCGGTAATGCCGCCGATCGAGCCGAGCAGGCTGCTGGCGTCCAGCGGCATCATCACCACTTTGCTGTTGTTGGAGGAACCGATCTTCTGCAGCGCGTCGGTGTATTTCTGCGCCACGAAGTAGTTCACCGCCTGAATGTTGCCGCTGGCGATGGCGTCGGACACCAGCTGGGTGGCGCGCGCCTCGGCCTCGGCGGCGCGCTCACGCGCTTCCGCCTGCAGGAACGCCGACTGGCGTTCGCCCTCGGCCTTCAGGATTTGCGATTGTTTCTCACCCTCGGCGCGCAGAATGGCCGCCTGGCGCACCCCTTCCGCCTCCAGGATGTCGGCGCGCTTGGTTCGCTCGGCCTTCATCTGGGCGTTCATCGAGGCGATCAGTTCCGCCGGTGGGCGCACGTCGCGGATCTCGATACGGGTGATCTTCACCCCCCAAGGGTTGGTCGCTTCATCGACGATGTGCAGCAGGCGGCTGTTGATGCTGTCGCGCTGCGACAGCATTTCGTCCAGCTCCATCGAGCCGAGCACGGTGCGGAAGTTGGTCATGGTGAGGTTGACGATCGCCTGTTCGAGGTTGCTGACCTCGTAGGCGGCGCGCGCCGGGTCGACGACCTGGATAAAGCACACCGCATCGATGGCGACGTTGGCGTTATCGCGGGAAATCACTTCCTGCGAAGGGATGTCCAGCACCTGCTCCATCATATTGATTTTACGGCCGATGCGGTCCATGAACGGCACCACCAGGTTCAGGCCCGGCATCAGCGTTTTGGTGTAGCGGCCGAAGCGTTCTACCGTCCATTGGAACCCCTGCGGCACAATTTTGACGCCGGCGAACACCACAATCAGCGCGACGACGATCACGATGGGAATAAAAGTAAGCATGCAAACCTCCTGTCAGACATATGTAAACAGATATTACGCCAGCGCCGGAAAAATGCCTACCGATACCGCGACTTAATCCAGGGCGTTGGTGATTCCGCCATAAGCGGAACCGCTGTTCCGAACAGGGAGAAAAACGTTATTGAAATAAGTCTGGCACAGTTGGCAGATAAGTATGCCTAAATGGCATGATTTCAATAATTTTTATTCATTTCATGATGTTGCTCGCCTTGGCTAGAGTAAAAACACCCCCGTGTTTACCGTCAAAAATTTGTCATTTTTATTTGCGACTATGCTTTTTGAAATGACATTTCGGCCAAGGATTGTTATGGATTCGCTCAGTGTTGATGAACTCGCCCAGAAGAAAGACCGCTGGTATCGCATTGTAGAGGAGATGCTGGCCGAAGCCGGCGTCGCCATCAACGGCCCGCGCGCCTGGGATATCCGGGTGCATAACCCGGCGCTGTTCAAACGCATTTTGCAGGAAGGCTCGCTCGGCTTCGGCGAGAGCTATATGGACGGCTGGTGGGAATGCGAACGGCTGGACATGCTGTTTACCCGCATTCTGCAGGCCGGCGTCGATGAGCGGCTGCCGAAAAGCCTGAGCGACATCGCGCGCATCGCCTATGCCCGGCTGTTCAACCGCCAATCGCGCAAGCGCGCCTGGCAGGTGGGCAAAGAGCATTACGACATCGGCAACGACCTGTTCCGGGCGATGCTCGATCCTTACATGCAATACTCCTGCGGCTACTGGAAAGAAGCGCAGACGCTGGAGCAGGCGCAGCAGGCCAAGCTCAGGATGATCTGCGAAAAACTGCAGCTGAAACCGGGCATGACGCTGCTGGATATCGGCTGCGGCTGGGGCGGGTTGGCGCAGTTTGCGGCGCAAAACTACGGCGTCTCGGTGCACGGCGTGACCATTTCAGCCGAGCAGCAGAAGCTGGCGCAGGCACGCTGCGCCGGGCTGGACGTCGAGATCTTGCTGCAGGATTACCGCGATCTGGATCGTCAGTTTGATCGCATCGTGTCGGTCGGCATGTTCGAGCACGTCGGGCCGAAAAACTACGAGACCTATTTCAGCGTCGCGGCGCGCAACCTGAAGCCCGATGGCCTGTTTTTGCTGCACACCATCGGTTCCAATCAAACCGACCTTAACGTCGACGCCTGGATAGACAAATACATCTTCCCCAACGGCTGCCTGCCTTCGGTGCGGCATATCGCCGAGGCCAGCGAAGGGCGTTTCGTGATGGAGGATTGGCACAATTTCGGCGCCGATTACGATCGCACGCTGATGGCCTGGCTGGAGAATTTCAAACGGGCGTGGCCGGAATTGGCGGGCGGTTATTCCGAGCGCTTCGAGCGCATGTTCACTTATTACCTGAACGCCTGCGCCGGCGCGTTTCGTTCGCGCAACATTCAGCTGTGGCAGGTGTTGTTCAGCCCGGCGGGCGTGGAGGGCGGGGTGCGGGTCTATCGCTAATTCCCGTCATCTTTCAAGCTGCTTCTGTGTTGGCTGCGTTTGCGCGTCCCGGTCACTGACTTGAGTAGGTTCCCGGGGACTTGCAAACACAGCCAACAACGATGCGGCTGGAAAGAAGCAGGGTATATCAGTACAGCAGGGAGTACAGCTGGCGGCGATATTTAGCGGCCAGCGCGTCGCCGGTGCCGAGTGCGGCCAGAATGTCCATCAGGGTCTTGCGCGCGTTGCCGTTGGCGGCGGCCAGATCTTTCTTCAGATGCCCCATCAGCAGTTCCAGCGCTTCTTCGTTACGCCCGACCTGATGCAGTTGCAGCGCCAGCTGCACCGCCAGCTCGACGTTGTCCGGCTCTTGCTGCACCTGCTGTTGCAGCTGTTGGATTTCCGGCGTGTCCGCTGCCTGCTTCAACAGTTCAATCTGCGCCACCAGGCCCTGATAGCGGGTATCGCGATCCTGCAGCGGGATAGTCGCCAGCACCGCTTCGGCATCTTCGCTGCGGCTGAGCGCGATCTGGGTTTCGGCCAGCGTCAGACCGATGTCGCTGCGCTGCTGGCTGCTCTGCCAGGCGTCTTTCAGCAGCGGCAGCGCTTCGGCGGCGTTGCCGGCGGCCAGCAATTCCTGCGCCTGCGCCAGTTTCAGATCTTCTTCCTTCGGCAGGAAACGCTGCAGCAGGTCGCGGATCGCTTCTTCCGGCTGCGGGCCCTGGAAGCCGTCGACCGGCTGGCCATCTTTAAACAGGTAGACCGTCGGAATGGAACGCAGCCCGAACTGGGAGGCGATCATCTGCTCGGCGTCACAGTCCACCTTGGCCAGAATGAACTGACCGGCGTATTCCGCCGCCAGCTTGTCCAGCACCGGCGTGAGCTGCAGGCAGTGTTGGCTGCGCTCGGACCAGAAGTAGAACAGCACCGGTGTGGACATCGATTGTTCCAGCGTCTGGTGCAGGTTAGTTTCGTTAATATCAACAACAGCTTGAGCTAGCATCTTTTTTCTCTCTGATCGTGCGGAGCCATGGGGTGTAAATGGGGGCGCGCCGCCATTCTTCAACCCCGTCGGGCGAATTAAGCGTTGCTGCGCAGCAGCCAATCCAGACAGCGGCCCGGCAAAATGCGGCGCAGCACGCTCATCGCGTGCGCCAGCAGGGTGACCGGATAGCGCAGTTTGGCGCGCGGGCTTTCCAGCGCGTGGCGCAGTTTGGGCAGAATGGCCTCCGGCGGCAGCGTCAGGCGCTTGGCGATGCCGGGGTTGTGCACCGGCTTGTCGCTCTGCGCCTGGTTGACGTTCTGGCTAAAGTGGGTGGAGATCGGCCCCGGTTCGATCAGGCTGACCTGAATGCCGCTGCCGTGCAGCTCCATGCGCAGCGCGTCCGACCAGGCTTCCAGCGCGAACTTGCTGGCGGCGTAGGCGCCGCGCCCGGCGCTGGAGACCAGACCCATCACCGAGCTGGTCTGAATGATGCGCCCTTCGCCGTGCGGCAACATTGCCGGCAACAGCAGCTGGGTTAGCTGGTGGGTGCCGAACAGGTTGGTGGCGAACTGTCGCTCCAGCTGGCTGCGCGAAATGCGGCTGAGCGGGCCGTAAACGCCGAACCCCCCGTTATTGAACAGGCCGTACAGGCGGCCGTCGGTCAGCGCGATCACCTCGGCGGCGGCGCGCTCGACGCTGGCGCTGTCGTCCAGATCCAGCTCGATGCCTTCCAGCCCGAGCTGGCGCATGTTTTCCACGTCCTGCGGCTTACGGCAGGCGGCCAGCACCCGGTAGCCGCGGTTGCGCAGATCCTGCGCCGCAATCAAGCCAATCCCGCTGGAACAGCCGGTTATCAATACCGCTTTTTGCATAACTTTACCTAGTGAACGACCCTAATTTAGTGAGACTCATGCTTTACTAGCGGTTCCAGGCGCTCCGCCATCCATGTGGCGATAAACGGCTGAGCGTCCCCATTGGGGTGCAATCCGTCATCCTGCATCCATTCCGGCTTTACCACCACCTGTTCCATATAGAACGGCAGCAGCGGAATGTTGAACTGCTTGGCCAGCGCCGGGTAGACGGCGCTGAACGCCTCGGTATAGCGGCGGCCGTAGTTAGGCGGGATGCGGATCTGCATCAGCAGCGGCTGCGCGCCGGCATGCTGCACCCGTGTGATGATTTGGCCGAGATCGCGCTGTACGTCCTGCGCCGGGAAGCCGCGCAGGCCGTCGTTGGCGCCCAGCTCGATCAGCACCCAGCGCGGCTGATGCTGTTTCAGCAGCGCGGGCAGACGCGCCAGCCCCTGTGCGGCGGTGTCGCCGCTGATGCTGGCGTTGACCAGCTGCGGCGCGCCCGGTTTTTTCTGCCACTGTTCGGCCAACAGCGTCGGCCAGGCCCGCTCGATCGGCAGGCGATAGCCGGCGCTTAAACTGTCGCCCAAAATCAATAAGGTATCGGCGGCGGCAGCGCGTAAACTGAATAATCCCAACAGCAAAAGGAAGGGAAGATGCCAGCGGAAAACGTTCTTGAAGTTCATCATCTTAGTAAACACGTTGGTCAGGGTGAGCATCAGCTCACCATCCTTACCGGAGTCGAGCTGCTTGTCAAACCCGCGCAGACGATCGCCCTGATCGGCGAATCCGGATCGGGGAAATCGACCTTGCTGGGCATTTTGGCCGGGCTGGACGACGGCAGCGAGGGCGAGGTGCGTTTGCTCGGCGAGTCGCTGACCGCGCTGGACGAAGAGGGGCGCGCCGCGCTGCGCGCCAGGAACGTCGGCTTTGTGTTTCAGTCGTTCATGTTGGTGCCGACGCTGAACGCGCTGGAGAACGTGCAGCTGCCGGCGCTGCTGCGCGGTGAGAGCGACAGGCAGAGTCGCGAGCAGGCGGTGCAGTTACTGGAACAGCTGGGGCTGGGCAAACGTCTCGATCACCTGCCGGCGCAGCTGTCCGGCGGCGAGCAGCAGCGCGTGGCGCTGGCGCGCGCCTTCAGCGGCCGGCCGCGGGTGCTGTTCGCCGATGAACCGACCGGCAACCTCGATCGTCAGACCGGCGATCGCATCGCCGACCTGCTGTTCTCTCTCAACCGCGATTTTGACACCACCCTGATCCTGGTGACCCATGACGAAACCCTGGCGGCGCGCTGCCAGCGGCGGTTGCGGCTGCGTGAAGGCAAGCTGTGGGAGGAAGCATGATCTGGCGCTGGTTCTGGCGCGAATGGCGCTCGCCGTCGCTGCTGATCGTGTGGCTGGCGCTGACGCTCTCCGTCGCCTGCGTGCTGGCGCTGGGCAGCATCAGCGATCGCATGGACAAAGGGCTCAGCCAGCAGAGCCGCGATTTTATCGCCGGCGATCGGGTGCTGCGCAGCGCGCATCCGGTGCCGGAAGGCTGGCTATTGGACGCGCAGCAGCAGGGGCTGAAGGTGAGCCGTCAGCTGTCGTTCACCACCATGACCTATGCCGGCGAGCGGCCGCAGTTGGCGGACGTGAAAGCCACCGATCTGACCTATCCGCTGTACGGCAAGCTGGAAACGCGCCCGGCCAACATCAAACCCGAACCGGGCAGCGTGCTGGTGGCGCCGCGCTTGCTGGCGCTGCTGAACGTGAAAGTGGGGGATTCGCTGGAGGTGGGCGACACTACGCTGCGCATCGCCGGTGAAATCGTTCAGGAGCCGGACGCCGGCTTCAATCCGTTCCAGACCGCGCCGCGCATCATGATCAACCTGGCGGACGTCGATAAGACCGGCGCAGTGCAGCCGGGCAGCCGCCTGACCTACCGCTACATGTTCGCCGGCGCCGAGCCGGATATTCAGCGTTACGAAGCGCGGCTGACGCCGCAGTTGACGCCGGATCAGCGCTGGTTCGGGCTGCAGGAATCCGGCAGCGCGCTCGGCAAGTCGCTGCAGCGCTCCCAACAGTTCCTGCTGTTGTCGGCGCTGCTGACGCTGCTGTTGTCGATCGCCGCTGTGGCGGTGGCGATGAGCCACTATTGCCGCAGCCGCTACGATCTGATCGCGGTGCTGAAAACCCTTGGCGCCGGGCGTGGCGCGCTGCGCAAATTGATCGTCGGCCAGTGGCTGGCGGTGATGGCGCTGGCGGCGGCGTGCGGTGGAGCAATCGGGCTGGCGTTTGAAGCGTTGCTGATCCGCCTGCTGAAGCCGGTATTACCGGCTGCGTTGCCCGCCGCCGGCGCCTGGCCGTGGCTGTGGGCGCTCGGCGCGCTGGTGCTGATCTCGCTGCTGGTCGGGCTGCGGCCGTATCGCCAGCTGCTGGCCACCCAGCCGCTGCGGGTGCTGCGCCGCGACGTGACGGCCAACGTCTGGCCGCTGCGCTACTTCTTGCCGGTGACGGCGGCGATCGTGGTGGCGCTGTTGGTGGCGCTGATGGGGGCCAGCACGCTGCTGTGGGCGATCCTGGCGGGCATGGCGGTGCTGGCGCTGCTGCTGGGCGGCATCGGCTGGGGCAGCCTGCTGTTGCTGCGCCGCATCACGCTCAAGAGCCTGGCGCTGCGGCTGGCGGTCAACCGCCTGCTGCACCAGCCGTGGGTGACCATCAGCCAGCTGGCGGCGTTCTCGCTGTCGTTCATGCTGTTGGCGCTGTTGCTGGTGCTGCGCGGCGATCTGCTCGAACGCTGGCAGCAACAGCTGCCGCCGGACAGCCCGAACTATTTCCTGCTCAACATGACCGAGGCGCAGGTGCCGCAGGTGAAAGCCTTCCTGCAGCAGCACCAGATCAAGCCGGAAACCTATTATCCGATCGTCCGGGTGCGCCTGACCGAGATAAACCAGCAGCTGGCGACCGAGCGGGTGCATGAAGACGATCCGGGCGGCGAGGCGGTGAACCGCGAGCTGAACCTGACCTGGTTGGCCGATCTGCCGGATCACAATCCGCTGGTGGCGGGCAATTGGCCGCCGAAAAGCGGCGAAGTCTCGATGGATGAAGGCATCGCCGGGCGGCTGAAGATCAAGCTGGGCGACACGCTGACCTTCAGCGGCGATACCCAGGTGTTCAGCGCCAAAGTCACCAGCCTGCGCCAGGTGGATTGGGAGAGCCTGAAGCCGAACTTTTACTTTATCTTCCCGCCGGGCGCATTGGACGGCCAGCCGCAGACCTGGCTCACCAGCTTCCGCTACGACGGTGACGGCCAGATGCTGACCCAGCTCAATCGCCAGTTCCCGACGCTCAGCCTGCTGGACATCGGCGCGATCCTGAAACAGGTCGGCGGCGTGCTGCAGCAGGTCAGCCGCGCGCTGGAGGTGATGGTGGTGCTGGTGGTGCTGTGTGGCGGCCTATTGCTGCTGGCGCAGGTGCAGGTCGGCATGCGTCAGCGCCGTCAGGAGCTGGTGGTGTACCGTACGCTGGGGGCCGGCAAACGGCTGCTGCGCCGCACGCTGTGGTGCGAGTTCGCCCTGCTGGGGCTGGTGGCGGGCATCGCGGCTGCGGTGGGCGCCGAGGCGGCGCTGTGGCTGCTGCAGAGCCGGGTGTTTGACTTCCCGTGGACGCCGACGCCGGTGCTGTGGTGGGCGCTGCCGCTGGCCAGCGCGCTGCTGCTGTCGCTGTGCGGCGGCTGGCTGGGCGTGCGCCTGCTGCGCGGCAAGGCGCTGTTCCGCAGTTATGAGGGGTGATGTTGGCTTAGCTCGATGAAAAAAGGGGTTAGCTTAAGGCTAACCCCTTTTGCTTTCGGCGGCGTGCGCTTTAGGCCAGCTTCTGCTGTGCCCAGGCCAGCCCGCTTTGGTACTCGCCCGGCAGCAGCGGCGCGAGCGCCTGCAGCGCCTGGCGCAGATCGGCGGCGCTCGGATCGTTCAGATTGAGGTGGCCGACCTTGCGGCCCGGGCGCACCTCTTTCTCATACCAGTGCAGATGCACCAGCGGCAGCGACAGCCACTGTTCGTTGACGGCGGTGCCGATCAGGTTGACCATCACCGATGGCGTGCTCACCACCGGCTGCGGCAGCGGCAGGCCGAGGATGGCGCGCAGGTGCAGCTCGAACTGACTGATGGACGCGCCGTTTTGCGTCCAGTGGCCGCTGTTGTGCACGCGCGGCGCCAGTTCGTTGATCAGCAGCCGATCGCCGACGATAAAGCACTCCATCGCCATCACGCCGACGTAGTTCAGCTCGTTCAGGATCGCCGCCAGCATCTGCTCGGCCTGTTGCTGCAGCGCCGGATTGGGCTGCGGCAGCGCCACGCTGGTGCGCAGGATGCCGTCTTCATGCAGGTTATGGGTCAGCGGGTAGAATACCGAACGGCCGTCGTGGCCGCGCGCGCCCACCAGCGACACTTCGCCGGAGAAATTGATGCCTTGCTCGACGATGCACTCGCCATAGGCGTCGGCCGGCAGTTCGGCTTCCTGGCCCGGGCGCAAGCGCCACTGGCCGCGGCCGTCATAGCCACCGACCCGGCGTTTGACGATCGCCAGTTCGCCCAGCGAAGCGAATACCTGCGGCCATTCGGCGGCGCTCGCCAGCAGCTGCCACGGCGCGGTCGCCAGGCCGAGCTGGTCGAGCAGCTGTTTTTGCGTCAGGCGATCGGCCAGACGCGGGAAGATGTCGCGGTTGACGAAGGCGCTGTGGGTCGCCAGTTCGCGCGTCAGCGCGGTTTCCGGCCAGCGTTCGATCTCGGCGGTAATGACGCTGTTCTGATACGGCACCGCCTCGGGTTCGGCATCGATGCCGATGGGGTAGACGGCGATGCCCAGCGGTTCGCCGGCCTGGCGCAGCATGCGCCCCAGCTGGCCGTTGCCCAGTACGCAAACCGGCTTCATGCGTCCTCCCGCGGATCGGGGTGGTTCAAAACGTCTTCAGTCTGCGCCTGACGCCAGTCCGCCAAACGCTGCGCCAGCGCGGCGTCGTGCAGCGCCAGGATCTGCATCGCCAGCAGCCCGGCGTTGGCGGCGCCGGCTTTGCCGATCGCCAGCGTCCCCACCGGAATGCCGCGCGGCATCTGCACGATGGAGTAGAGGCTGTCTACGCCGCTCAGCGCGGCGCTTTGCACCGGCACGCCCAGCACCGGCACCAGGGTTTTCGCCGCCAGCATGCCCGGCAGATGCGCCGCACCGCCGGCGCCGGCGATGATCACGTCAAAGCCGTTGGCGGCAGCCTGCTCGGCGAAGCTGAACAGCTTGTCCGGCGTGCGGTGAGCGGAAACGACTTCGACATGGAAGGGGACATCGAGCTGGGTCAGGACTTCGGCGGCGAACTGCATGGTGGCCCAGTCACTTTTCGATCCCATTACAATTGCGATTTTAGCCCCGGCATTGGCGGCTGAAGCGGCGTTGGCTCCCATGGGTGTAAGGCTCCTGTGATTTGTCTGGCGTCGGCTGAAGGCCGAATGAGGGCGTAGAGCATACCATGAGCGCACGGCGAGGAAAACGGTTGCGTCGCCGGTTTTCACCGGCGAAAGCGCGAATTTTCACTCGCGCGCCTGCGCGGAACTCAGAATGGGAATTGGATCAGCTCGACGGCGTCGGCGCTGACTTTGATCATCGATCCTTCGACGTGCCAGGCACCCAGCACCGCGCGATGGGCTTCGCCGTTGTTCAGCGCCAGCCGGTGCACCGCCGGGCGATGAGTATGGCCGTGGATCATCCAGTGCACGTCGTGGCGCAGCATCGTTTGCTCGACCGCCTGCGGGTTGACGTCCATGATGGCTTCCGACTTGTACTGGTTGGATTGCTGGCTGCGGGCGCGCATGTTGGCGGCGATCTTCAGTCGCCAGCGCAGCGGCAGCGCGAGGAACAATTTTTGAATCAGCGGGTTGTGCACTTTACGGCGGAATTGCTGATAGGCTTGATCGTCGGTGCACAGGGTGTCGCCGTGCAGGATCAGGATCCTGCGGCCATACAGCTCCAGCACTTTTTCTTCCGGCAGCAGCTGCATGCCGCTGGCGCGGGCGAAGCGCTTGCCGAGCAGAAAATCGCGGTTGCCGTGGATGAAATAGCAGGGCACGCCGGCCTGTTCCAGCGCTTTGAGCGCCGCGGCGATCTCCGCGTGCAGCGGCTCGGGATCGTCGTCGCCGATCCAGGCTTCAAACAGGTCGCCGAGGATGTACAGCGCGTCGGCGTGCACCGCTTCGCGCCGTAAAAAACGCAGAAAACCGGCAGTGATTGCCGGTTCCTGTGCGCACAAGTGCAGATCTGCGATGAACAGCGTACTCATGCAGCCGCGATTACTCGCTGACGGTCACGCTGTTGATGACGACGTCTTCTACCGGTACGTCCTGGTGCATGCCGCTGCGGCCGGTTTTCACGCCTTTGATCTTGTTGACCACGTCCATGCCTTCAACCACTTCAGCGAACACGCAGTAGCCCCAGCCCTGCACGTTTTCGCCGCGGAAGTTCAGGAAGTCGTTGTCAGCCACGTTGATGAAGAACTGTGCGGTGGCGGAGTGCGGATCGTTGGTGCGCGCCATTGCCAGGGTACCGATGGTGTTTTTCAGACCGTTGTTGGCTTCGTTCTTGATGGTCGCGTTAGTCGCTTTCTGGTTCATGCCCGGTTCGAAACCGCCGCCCTGGATCATGAAGCCGTTGATCACACGGTGGAAGATGGTGTTGTCGTAGAAACCGGCGCGGCAGTAGTTCAGGAAGTTTTCAACGGTAACCGGCGCTTTGTCAGCAAAGGTCTTGATAACGATATCGCCGTGATTGGTGTGGAAAGTAACCATAGTTTTAATCCTAACAAGGTGAAGTGAGACGTCACGTAAAGCGAGTGAACATTCAGACCGCCCTTATAACATATCCGCCCCAGCGAGTCAGCAGCGGCTCAACCGCGCACTGTCTGTGGTAATTGCATTTGTGTTATATTATAACAATTGTGCCGGCCGGCGAATTTCGCGCATTTTATTCGCGTGAAGTCAGCAAAGCTTGGCCTTAACCTTGCAATAGATCAGGCTTCAGGTTTCAATACGCTACCGGGCGTAAAACCTGAAGCCCGGTTATCTTTTTTGTTATCACGCACACCACGGAATCTCCCGATGCTAAAGATTTTTAATACCCTGAGTCGTCAAAAAGAGGAATTCAAACCCATTCATGCCGGGAAAGTGGGCATGTACGTGTGCGGGGTAACCATCTATGACCTGTGTCACATCGGCCACGGTCGTACCTTTGTCGCTTTCGACGTGGTGGCGCGTTATCTGCGCTATCTCGGCTATTCGCTGAACTACGTGCGCAACGTCACCGACGTAGACGACAAAATCATTCGCCGCGCGGCGGAAAATCATGAGACCTGCGACCAGCTGACCGAACGCATGCTGGCGGAAATGCATGCCGACTTCGACGCGCTGCTGATCGATCGCCCGGATCAAGAGCCGCGCGCGACCCAGCACATCGCCGAGATCATCGAGATCACGCAGCGCCTTATCGATCGCGATCACGCTTACGTGGCCAGCAACGGCGACGTGATGTTCTCCATCGACAGCGATCCGCAATACGGCCTGCTGTCGCGTCAGGATCTGGATCAGCTGCAGGCCGGCGCGCGCGTGGAGATCGACGACGTGAAACGCAACCCGATGGACTTCGTGCTGTGGAAAATGTCCAAGCCGGGCGAGCCGAGCTGGCAGTCGCCATGGGGGCCGGGCCGTCCGGGCTGGCATATCGAATGCTCCGCCATGAACTGCAAACAGCTGGGCACCCACTTCGACATCCACGGCGGCGGTTCCGATCTGATGTTCCCGCACCACGAGAACGAGATCGCGCAGTCGAGCTGCGCCCACGACGGCCCGTACGTCAATTACTGGATGCACTCCGGCATGGTGATGATCGACAAAGAGAAGATGTCCAAATCGCTGGATAACTTCTTCACCATCCGCGACGTGCTCGGCCATTACGATGCGGAGACGGTGCGTTACTTCCTGATGTCCGGGCACTATCGCAGCCAGCTGAACTACAGCGAAGAGAACCTTAAGCAGGCGCGCACCGCGCTGGAGCGCCTCTATACCGCGCTGCGCGGCACCGACGCCGATGCCGCGCCGGCCGGCGGTGAAGCGTTCGAAGCCCGCTTCCGCGAAGCGATGGACGACGACTTCAACACTCCGGAAGCCTACTCGGCGCTGTTCGATCTGGCGCGCGAAGTTAACCGCCTGAAGAGCGAAGACATGGCGGCGGCCAACGGCATGGCGGCGGAGCTGCGCAAGCTGGCGAAAGTGCTCGGCCTGCTGCAGCAGGAGCCGGAGCAGTTCCTGCAAGGGGGCGCACAGGTTGACGACGGCGAAGTGGCGGAGATCGAAGCGCTGATCAAACAGCGTAACGAAGCGCGTGCCGCCAAGGACTGGGCGCTGGCGGACGCCGCTCGCGATCGCTTGAACGAGATGAACATCGTGCTGGAAGACGGGCCGCAGGGCACCACCTGGCGCCGTAAGTAAGCCGGCCGAAGTGAAAACAAAAAAGGCGCTGAATTCAGCGCCTTTTTCTATGGCTGCAGGTTAGGGTTTAACCATGACCTTGCCGCCGTTGAACTCCACCACCTGATCGGCGACGATCTTGCAGCGCTTGCGGGTTTCGACCTTGCCGTCGACTTTCACCAGCCCTTCGGCGATGACTTCTTTGGCGGCGCCGCCGCTTTCACACCAGCCCTGGAACTTCAGCAGATCGCACAGTTCGACGTGGGGATGATTGTCCAGATTGAAAATTTCCATACTGCCTTACTTATTTAGGTTGAACGTCGTGATATTCCTCGCAGGCCTGCAAGGTATTTTGGATCAGTGTAGCCACGGTCATCGGGCCAACGCCACCCGGCACCGGGGTGATGTAGGCGGCGCGCTCGCTGGCGGCGTCAAAATCGACATCGCCCACCACTTTACCGCTTTCCAGACGGTTGATGCCGACGTCCACCACGATGGCGCCCGGTTTGATCCAGTCGCCCGGGATGAAGCCCGGTTTGCCGACCGCCACCACCAGCAGATCGGCGTTCTCGACGTGATGACGCAGATTTTTGGTGAAGCGGTGGGTGACGGTAGTGGTGCAGCCGGCCAGCAGCAGCTCCATGCTCATCGGGCGGCCGACGATGTTGGAGGCGCCGACCACCACGGCGTTCAGGCCGTAGGTATCGATGTTATAACGCTCCAGCAGGGTGACGATGCCGCGCGGCGTGCACGGGCGCAGCTTGGGCGCGCGCTGGCACAGGCGGCCGACGTTGTAGGGGTGGAAGCCGTCGACGTCTTTATCCGGATGGATGCGCTCCAGCACCTTGACGTTATCGATGCCGGCCGGCAACGGCAGCTGCACCAGAATGCCGTCGATTTCCTCATCGGCGTTCAACTGGTCGATCAACGCCAGCAGCTCGGCTTCACTGGTGGCAGCGGGCAGGTCGTAGGAGCGGGAGAGGAAGCCGACTTCATCGCAGGCGCGGCGCTTGCTGGCGACGTAAATTTGCGAGGCCGGGTTCTCGCCGACCAGCACAACCGCCAGGCCTGGGGCGCGTTTGCCGGCCGCCAGACGTTGTTTCACTTGCTCAGCCACTTCGTTTCTAACCTGCTGCGCAATCGTTTTACCATCAATAATCTTTGCTGACATCAGTGTGGAAATCCATCAATTAAGAAAAGCGGGGATGCCGCTATTCTGTCAGAAGCTGAGCGCGCTGTCAGGCGCAGAATCACCCTCGCCGCCGTTGCCGAGGCCGATTTACGCTTTTTTTATGCCGGCTTCAGGAACCTCTACGCCATTTTTACCGGCATTTGCATACGCTGGGGCCATACACAGGGCGAAAGAGGGCAGGATCATGAGAGCGATAACCCGGCTTTATCCGTTGCATCACCAGCCTGGCGAGCAACCGGCGCAGCCTAAACATGTGGGGGAGACGGTGTTCGATTCTTCGCTGCATCCGGCGGACAGTGAGCAACTCACCGCGCTGCATCAGCTCGGCAAGCATGAGGCGGCGCCGTTGTGGCGGGCACGCCTGAATGCGCTGTGGCGGAAGTTATGCGTATGAAGGGCTGCGCCTGGGCAGGCTGCACGCTGTTGCTGGTTTGGGCATCGGGGAGCCAGGCTTCTTTAAACAGCGCACGCGCTGACGCCGCATGGGTTGAAAACGTGGCGGCGACTTGCAACACACGGGTGATTGAGCATGCCGATTGGGGGGACATTGCCGCAGTGGTTATGTCTGCTCGCCTCTGCCAGCGGCGGGACAACGGGCGGCAAGGGCGTGAGCACGCGCCGATTTACGTAGGCGCCGGGCTGGCTCAGCGTAACGGCGCCCGTTGACGAGAACCCTCGCCGCGCGGGCGCTGGTGGAAAAAACGCCATAAAGCACGGCCGCCGTCGTAACGTCATGAAAAGGCATTGACTCGCTAACCTCTGACCGTATAATCGCAACCCGCAGCCGCAGGTTGCCGCATCTCAATGCGCCCTTAGCTCAGTTGGATAGAGCAACGGCCTTCTAAGCCGTAGGTCATAGGTTCGAATCCTATAGGGCGTGCCATTTTGAAGTCAACACACCTCTACTGAATTCGCTTTTTATCCTTTATACTCCCTGAAATTACTGAATTTTTCTGTCTCGAGCTCTACCGAGGTCAACTCAGTTATACCCAAATCAAGCGGTATCTGGGGGCCTTTGAGGGGGCTCATCTCGTTCAATGGAAATTAGGGGCCCCTTTATGCCACTAAATGCACGACAGATTGATACTGCAAAACCCAAAGAAAAAGAATACAAGCTCACTGACGGGGGCGGCCTGTATCTGCTGGTAAAGCCTAACGGTGCGAAGTACTGGCGCTTGAAGTATCGTTTTTTGGGGAAAGAGAAAAAGCTCTCTATCGGTGTTTACCCTGACATCTCTCTGGCTGATGCTCGCCTGAAGCGTGAGGAGGCTCGGAAGATCATCGCCTTAGGCGGTGATCCTGGAGAAGAGAAGAAAGCTGAGAAGTTGGCTAAAAAAGCCAATGCCGAAAATACCTTTAAAGCTATTGCAGTAGAATGGCATGGGTACAAACGATCTAACTGGTCGAAAGGCTATGCTGACGATCTGATGGAGGCCTTCGAGAACGATATCTTCCCTGATATTGGTAAGCGTCCCATTGCTGAGATCAAGCCTCTTGAAGTGCTCAGCACACTACGCAAACTCGAAAAGCGAGGTGTGCTCGATAAGCTGCGTAAAATCCGCCAGGCCTGCAATCAGGTGTTCCGCTATGCCATTGTTACCGGCAGAGCCGAAACGAACCCTGCCTCAGAATTGGCGAGTGCGCTGACTGCACCTAAATCTACCCATTACCCCCATTTGCTAGCTGATGAACTTCCTGATTTCTTACAAGCCCTTGCTGCGTATACAGGTAGCCCGATCACCCGACTGGCTACTCGAATTCTGATGTTGACTGGCGTTCGCACCGTCGAGCTCCGCCAGGCTGAATGGAAAGAGTTTGATTTCGATAAACGTACTTGGGAAGTCCCGGTTGAAAGAATGAAGATGCGCCGCCCGCATCTGGTCCCTCTATCCGATCAAGTTTTGGCATCACTTCGTGAAATTCAGGCGGTGACGGGCCGTTACAACCTGGTGTTCCCTGGCCGTAACGACATTACGAAACCGATGAGTGAAGCGAGTATTAATCAGGTACTAAAAAGGATTGGGTATCATGGCAAGGCTACAGGGCACGGTTTCCGGCACACGATGAGTACTATCCTGCATGAACAGGGCTATAACACGGCATGGATCGAATTACAGCTTGCTCATGTGGATAAGAACACCATTCGTGGCACTTACAACCATGCACAGTACCTGGAGCAGCGCAGGGAGATGTTGCAGTGGTATGGGGATTATGTGGATGGGTTAATGAATAGGATAGTGTTATCCGAATCTTTTGGGAAAACAGGATGACTCAAGGAGATGCAGGGCCATGACGATGGTCCGGCATCCCCGCCCACGATTACTCAGGTATTCCGATGACAATTTCATCAGCATTAAACCAGCCTTGGTCCATCACGAATCGGCGAACTTGTTCCGGTGACGCTGCATAGGCTACGAGGGCCAGGCTTTGCTGCGCCCTGCTGCAGGTAACATAGAACAGTCGGCGAACTGCTTCAACCGAGGGATCGGTAACGCTTTTTGCCCCGAAAAGGTTCTCATATTTGAACATAAAACCCCGGGCTTCTTCATCGTCCATAATGACCATCACACGTTCGAATTCGAGTCCTTTCACACCTTGGTGAGTATCGAAAGGCGCTTTTCCAGATACGTAGGATGCAAATTTTTCGACCTGAGAGAAAGGGGCAAGTAAAAACTCGCCTATCGCCATTGTACGCTCACTCTGGTGGTCGGCATCACTTTCATCGACATACGGTGTTACGCTAGGTAGCGTATTATCGCTTGCTATACAGAGCTGCAGAGATTCAGGAATAGGCAAGAGCGCGCTATCCGCTACGAAGCGAAGGACATCGCCAAGCGAAGGATCAGAACCCTGTGCGAACAATGCCATAAGGCGTTCCATTGCTGCCGATGCTAACTTCAGTTGCGAGCGTTGATCTGCTGCGTATTGCAAGGCATCTGGGCTGACTAGCGACGATCGTTTTTTTAGAATTCTGGCTATGGAAAAACGGTCTTCGGCAAACTTTGCCTGAATTAATGGCAGCATCTCATCAGTAAAGAATCGAACGCAGGGTAAAGAGCCATCAATAAGATTGGTTCGCCAACTTTTCACTCTATACAAAGGGGCAAACAGCTCTAAAAAGCCTAACCGACTGGCGGCCATGTGATGTTCCAATGTGAGGCATTTGCAGAGTGCCAAATTCCGCCATTGTTCATCATCGGCAACCTCGGCCATATGCATCGCAATTTTTTGCTCGGCAGCAGGTTTATCAACGGTATGATTAGGAAGCACGAAAAGCCTCACACTGCCTTCAAGGCTGTTGGTTCGTGGCCGTTGTATCTGTTTGTCCACTGCGCTACGTACGGCGTTAATTAATTTTACGATGCGTTTTGGGCAACGGTGATTCATCTGTTTTCCGGGGGTTGCCCAGTCGGCAGGCAGATTGTTATCCAGTCCGTCTTTACCATCGCTATAAATACGCTGCATCATGTCGCCAATCAGGCCGAGAACGAATGTCTCTTTATGTTGAGCCTGAACGGCAAATAAGGCATCTATCAGATGTTTATTGGTATCCTGACTCTCATCGATAAGCAGAATGGGGTTACGGCCGATCAAGATGTTCTGCATGGTCGGTTTTATTGTTAAAAAATAGGCGGTGAGATGAATCACCTCCGCATGATTCAGCGAATCGCGGCCGAGATTTTCTCCGGTTGGGCTGTAAACGAAACGTTTAACGTTATCGAGGCTTTGAAGGCGTTTGGTTTTCGAGGCGATTTTTTTTAAGCGGGTTATTGATGCCTTCTTACCTTTTCTCCCTTTCGCTTCTTCCGCTTCAAGTTCTGCGATATCGGCGGTTATTTTCGCGCGAAGCCATTCGCGGATATCACGGTTAAGCCCTTCTATCAGCGACCAGGCGAAGCTATGTATAGTCGAAACAGCGATAGTCGGATCAAAATCCAGGCGGCGTTGAATTTCTTCGCTCGCCGCATTGGTATAAGTGATGACAGCGACTCGTTGTCCTTTCAGCCGAAGTTCATCCCCGAAGGTGTCGCGCACATACTGGAGAGCGGATACCAGCGATCTTGTCTTTCCTGAACCAGCGCCGGCAAAAAGGAAGAAGCTTTTTGGGGAGCCGAGGTCAAGACATTTTCTGATTTCTGCATCAGCCGGCATGTCTATCTCATCGTCGGGAATTATCGCTTCCAGTCTGCTCATTCTCCCACCCCCGCTTTTCCAAGAACATCATGTTCTTTACGTTTTAGCTGTTCTGCTAGCCAGACTAACCCTTCGTCAATGTACTGAGGGACCTTCAGCCGATCGATTTCCTCACTAAAAAGGACATCGAGAGCGAATTCGGCCTTTGCCCCATTTTTCAGTGCCTCAAATATCCTTGTTGCCAACTCGCTGAGATCGGCGGACTCCTTTAGCGCTTCACGAAACTTTGCGATGAGCCCATAACCGTCCAGGTTGGCGAATAGCCCCGGATTTTCATACACGAGGGCATCTTCGAAAGTGTTGGCTACTGCTTCAAGCGCTTCTTCAGACTTGAATGGCATGAAAATAGGTGTTTGATACGCCACCCGGATGGCATAGCCGCCTGGTTCGGCAAGCACTTTGCGCTCACTTTCCATGTCGAGGAGTGCATCGAAAGATTCTTCCTTAGGTAGCCACGTTTTCACTGTCTCATTGCGGGCTCGTTGGCCCATGCCTCGTTTCGGGACAACCGCAGCATTGGTGGTGCCGTCTTTGGCGTCAATGTCTGTGATGATCAGGGTAGTGAGACCCAGATGTTCAATCAAATTCTTCAATCGGTGTGCATGGCTCCCGCCTATTTCAAGCCATGTGATATAGCTACGCTTTAAGTAAGCATAGGCTTCACGCTCACGAACAAAATGGGGAACGAGAATACGCTCAGCAGGACCTTCCACGAGTATCGCTCCATCGGCGAAGAAGAGATCGCAGTGGGTAGCTTTCAAATATCGTTTCACGAAACGTTCGGTTTTGTCTTTGCCATCGAAGACTTCCGAAAGATTGATAACGGAAGTCAAGGGTACAGCACCGCTTTGTGCGAGTGCTGGTAGCCGCCGAAAGTAACGCAAAGACGAAAACTCAGCTTCATGGGTAAGGTGGCTGGAGTGGGTACTGATGATCAGTTGAGTTTGAAGGCGTGAAGAATCCTTTAGCTTGTCATGTTTTCGCAGAACACCGTAGGCTTGCTTAATAAAAACTTGCTGAACTTGTGCATGTAAATGCGCTTCAGGTTCTTCAATCAAAACTAGATGAAGCGGTTGAATGAGAGTTTCTTCCGCCACCTTTGATTTTCCAGCCTTTCCGACCTTCATCCAGTTATCACGAAATGCCATGAGTGCGAAGACGATGGAGACGAGATTTTGGTAACCAAGTCCGTTCGAATCTTCGGGAAGGCGATGTGCGCCAAAAGAACCGGTAACATGGGTTGGCACTTCGTATTGCACGGCGGACGGATGATTAAGCCCATCGATAGGCCTGATGTTGGTGGTTATTGTCAGCTTGGGGTCGGTAACGCCGGGATAGCCAATATTTTCCAGTTCGGTCAAGGCATCTGAGAAGCAATCTGCTAAACGCGTGCCGAAAGCCGTTTGTGCTTCATGCAATGCCATCAACGCCTGAAGGTCTTTGGGTTCCGGCGTATCGAAAGGATCCAAGTGTTGGCTATAGTAGTTGCGCAGCTGGCTGGAAAGTTTTTTCCCCATTCTGGGTTCAGCCATATCCTCACGTGATTCGTTACCCCGCGTATACCCTGTTTGATCGCTGTGCCCAAATCCACGCTGTGCGCTAATCTCGTCGATACGAATAAGACCATTAAACGGATCCCCGCCATCGATAGGGTCACTGCTTTCTGGGAGTGTTTGAGGGGAGGCTCTACCTTCTTCCGGCATTTTCAGTTTTGAAGGATCAAGCAAATAAGCACGGATCTCGAAAGTAGAGCGCATTCTTTGGGCTAAAAACTCCATCATCGAACGCGGCCAAAGTGCAAATGCGGTTGTGGAGCTTACTTGTTCACCGTACTCTTTAGCTTGGGCCATAACTTCGGCGGCTGCGCGTTTTGCCGTGAGATATTCGTGTTGCAGTGCGTCAGGGTCCTTGGGTTCAAAACGGAGGCGCACACCTATGCTTTCCCCATCCCAATCCAGCGTGGGCAAAATCTTTTGTACGTGATGAAGTTCATTTGGAGGAACGTCGAGCCATACATCCAGGAATGGTGAGAAGCGATCCCACTGAATCGGCTCTTGGTCATCAGGGGCTGCTTCCCATTGCATAGCTGCTGCATCAATTTGTGGCCAATAAGATAGGGTGAGGTCATTGATGGAGAAACCAGAGCGTTCAACCAGAAATCGACGAAGTGCAATCATAGCGGATGTTTTCCCGCTGTTGTTGGCTCCGACGAAAATAGTTGTTTTCTCTGAAAAATCTATATGAACTGCTTTCAATTTGCGAAAGTTAGCGATTTCTATGTGTTTTATCCGCATAATTACCCCACGAGATATCTTATTTTCGGAACTGCAAGCGTGGAAAGAGGAAGGTAATTCCCTATTTCTTATGTTGGCAGGGTTTTACTCATTAAACCATTAAATTAATACAGGTGTGCGAGCATGGCCAAGCCTTGTTTCGAAATCATGTGACCCACCTTTCATTGTTCGCTTTATATCGACAATTAATCTGGTATTAAGTAAGGCTAACCAAAATAATGATTTCAAACTAATCATTGCAACGGGAATGATTTCCTTGTGGATTTAATGAGTGAGATTTTAATAATATAAGCGACAGTCCCCTGCTTAGAAATTTGAGGGGGAGCTGCTGGCGGCTTCGCTATCGGTTTCTGGGCAAAGAGAAAGCGCTCGCTCTGGGAGTCTATCATGAAGTCTCGTTATCAGAAGCAAGGGAAAAACGCGATGCGGCGAGGAAGCTGATAGCTGAGGGAACTGACCACATTACTTGACTATTTGGATAGCATCTATACGAAGCTAAATGTCAACATTTAATGAAGAAAAGACCACGGTAACGGCATGTTTTTAGCGCTCTTCAGCCTTCTTTATCAAACATTGATAATTGGTGGATAATAAATTAACAATTATCAGTTAGTATTGAAGAAGTATTTATTTTTATAAATTCAACTGTAAAAGTAAAAAATAGCACTTGTAGGGTAAGTATCTTGAAAAAAAACATCATCTATGAATTGCTCTTGGGAAGGTTCGTTCCTGCTCCTGTATGGAGAAAGAAGAGCTTTCGTGCAAAGTTCTTACTTCGACTTATTTTATACTATTCAGCGACTAAAAAAGTACTATCCATTTTAACTCAAAAAAGTGAGTTAAAATGGGTGTTGTATAATCAACACACATTTCCTTGTAAGCCGCATCGACAATATTTGACGCGTAACCTCAATGCAAAACAACGCGCATCAGCAATTGTTAGCCATTACCAGTATGTGTCATCTCTTAATAGCAGAATACTGTCCAACGCATTGATAAAACGAGAAGAAACAGTTTTGGTCGAACTCATCGGCAGAGAAGAGACCCATTTTACTATTTCAGTATCCTGTGCGCATAAAGCTGAACGAGAAGGTGAGTCAACGTTATGGTTACGTGGCGACAATAAAGAGCTACTTGCCAGCATGACCTTTTCGGCCGTGTCTGAAGAAGGTGAATGGCATTTCATCATTGGTGGTCTACAAGGTCCTGGTCAGCACGTACCCCGCGAGGCTATCAAAGAAGCTACCCGTGCTCTGTCAGGCATTTTCCCAAAACGTGTTTTGATGGAATTTATTAGCCGCCTCGCTGAGTTCACCTCAGTGCATGCTATTTATGGCGTTAGCGATAATGGGCATGTCTTTCGCTCACTGCGCTATCGGCTGAGCAAAGGTCAGCATTTGCATGCAAGTTATGATGATTTCTGGTCGCTGATAGGTGGGATAAAACAGAATTCGTGGCGCTGGCAACTACCTTTGACGTTTGAAAGGAAATCATTGGAACATATCCCTAGCAAAAAGCGAGCGGAGTATCGTCGGCGATTCAAAATTTTAGATGATATAGCAGAGCAAGTTCGCACACTTAATACGGCGTGCCTATGCGCGAAATAAGTTTAATGAGGCTATCATGCTTATTATTGGGCAATTTTCAGTGAGTCAAGTAACCAGTACGTTGCTCCTCTAATTCAGAGAAAAAAATGTTGCCATCAGTCAGTCGGCCAGCCCGACAACCAATCGATTCTTCGTCACAAAATAAGACACTTTGCCAGCAATGTGACATGTTGGCAGTGTTGCCGCCGTTATCCCATGGCAGCAAAGCGGTATGCTCGCGCTGCAAAACCACGCTCAGCACCCGCTGGGACGAGCCGCGCAAGCGGCCGATCGGTTACGCCCTCAGTGCTTTGTTCATGCTGGTGCTGGCCAACATCTTCCCGTTTATCAACATGCGTGTCGCCGGCCTCGGCAATGAAATCCGGCTGATTCAAATCCCGGAAGTCATGGTGGCAGAAGACTACGCCAGTATGGCCACCTTGTTTATGGTGTTTGTGCAGCTGATCCCGGCGCTTTGCATGGTGGCGATCATCCTGCTCTGTGCCAAAGTGCGCTTGCCGCTGGGACTCAAAGGGGGGATGGCCCGTATTTTGTTCCAGTTCAAGACCTGGTGCATGGTGGAAATTTTCCTCGCCGGGGTGCTGGTCAGCTTCGTCAAGCTGATGGCTTACGGTGATATCGGCATCGGCAGCAGCTTCGTGCCGTATTGCCTGTTCTGCCTGCTGCAGGTGCGCGCCTTCCAGTGCGTGGATCGGCGCTGGCTGTGGCAGGACATCGAACCGGCGCCGTGCCTCGATCGCCCGCTGACGGTGGGGCGCACCGGCATGAGCCAGGGCGTGCGCTCCTGCGCGTGCTGCACGGCGATCCTGCCGGCCAGTCAGGTGCGCTGCCCGCGCTGTCACACCAAGGGCTACGTGCGCCGCCGCCACAGCCTGCAATGGACGCTGGCATTGCTGGTGACTTCTGTCATGCTTTATATACCGGCTAATCTGATGCCGATCATGGTGACCGAGGCGCTGGGCAACAAGATGAACTCCACCATCATGGCGGGGGTGATCCTGCTGTGGGGAGACGGTTCTTACCCGGTGGCGATGGTGATTTTCATCGCCAGTATCATGGTGCCGTCGCTGAAAATGCTGGCGATCGGCTGGCTGTGCTGGGACGCCAACGGCAGGAAGAAGCCGCGCGCCGACAGCGAGCGTATGCATCTGATTTATGAAGTGGTCGAGTTCGTTGGCCGCTGGTCAATGATCGACGTGTTTGTGATCGCAGTATTATCGGCGCTGGTGCGAATGGGGCAGTTGATGAGCATTTACCCCGCGACGGGCGCGGTGTTGTTCGCACTGGTGGTGATCCTCACCATGTTCGCCGCCATGACATTTGATCCCCGGCTGACCTGGGATCGCGCAAGTGAAACAATCAACAAGGAGCCGCAAGGTGACGGAAAATAATCATAGCGTCGCGGACGTTGAGAAGATCAAACGCTGGTCGCCGGTGTGGATTATTCCCATCGTGACCGCGCTGATCGGCGCCTGGATCCTGTTTTACCACTTCAGCCATCAGGGGCCGGTGGTGACGCTGGTTACTACGACGGCGGAAGGGCTGGAAGCGGGTAAAACCAAAATCAAAAGCCGCAGCGTTGACGTCGGGGTGGTGGAAACCGTCACGCTGAGTGATGACATGAGCAAGGTAATGGTGCAGGCACGCCTCAATTCAGGTATGGAGAAATTGTTGCACCAGGACTCCGCCTTTTGGGTGGTGAAGCCGCAGATCGGCCATGAAGGCGTCTCCGGCTTGGGTACGCTGCTCTCCGGTGCCTATATCGAACTGCAGCCGGGCAGCAAGGGTAAAGACGGCAAAGACAACTATCAGCTGCTCGACGCGCCACCTTTGGCCCCACCGGATGCCAAAGGGCTGCGCATCGTACTGGACAGCGAGAAATCAGGCCAGCTCAATGCCGGCGATCCAGTGCTGTTCCGCGGCTATCGTGTTGGCTCGGTGGAGACCAGCTACTTCGATCCTAAAGCGCGCGCCATGCGCTATCAGCTGTTCATCACCGCGCCTTACGACCAACTGGTTACCACCAATGTGCGCTTCTGGAAAGACAGCGGCGTGGCGTTCGACATGTCGGCGCAGGGCATGCGGGTGGAGATGAGCTCGCTGACCACGCTGTTTAGTGACGGTGTCAGCTTCGATGTGCCGGACGGTTGGGGCCGCGGTGAGCAGGCGAAAGAGAAGGCGGAATACCAGCTGTTCGACAACCAGCGCAGTACGCAGGATTCGCTGTATACCGAGTATAAGGAATACCTGCTGTTCTTCTCCGATTCGGTACGAGGCCTGCAGCCGGGCGCGCCGGTCGAGTTCCGTGGCATCCGCCTGGGCACGGTGGCGCAGGTGCCATTCTATAAAGAGGGCATGGCGCAGCGTCTGGATAACGATTATCGCATTCCGGTGCTGATCCGCATCGAACCAGATCGACTGCATAAACAGCTGGGCGGCAAATTCGATATCGAATGGCACCTGAAAGACGCCGAGTCACGCGGTCTGCGTGCTTCGATGAAGTCCGCCAACTTGCTGCTTGGTTCGTTGTACATTGATCTCGACTTCTATCCGCAGGAGAAACCGTGGAAAGGACCGCGTGAGGATTTCGGTTATCCGCTGATGCCGACCACCAGCGGCGGTCTGGCGCAGATCCAGCAGAAACTGATGCTGGCGCTGGATAAGATTAATTCGATGCCGATCAATCCGATGATCAACGAAGCGACCAAGACGCTGGCGGAAAGCCAGAAAACGTTGAAGTCGACGCAGCAGACCATGAAGTCGTTGAACGACATCATCGCCAGCAAAGAGATGCAGGCGCTGCCGCAGGATATGCAGAAAACGCTGCTGGAGCTGAACCGCAGCATGAAAGGATTCCAGCCTGGTTCACCGGCTTACAACAAGATGGTGGGCGACATGCAGCGCCTCGACCAGGTGTTGCGTGAGCTGCAGCCGGTGCTGCGCACCCTGAATGAGAAGAGCAACGCGCTGGTGTTTGAAGCCGCCGGCAGCACTGACCCTCAGCCGAAGAAGGCCACGAAATGATGAAATGGATCCCGGTAGCCCTGGCGCTGTTGCTCAGCGCCTGCAGCAGTTCACCACAGAAGACTTACTATCAGTTGCCGGCGCTGGGCGCGCCGGCGGTGGTCAGCAGCAGCGGCGCCTCCACGCGCCAGCTGTGGCTGGAGCACGTGAGCGTGGCGGATTATCTGGCGCAGAGCGGCGTGGTGTATCAGACCAACGACGTGCAGTATGTGATTGCACAGAACAATCTGTGGGCCAGCCCGCTCGACCAGCAACTGCAGCAAACGCTGGTCACCAACCTGAGCAGTGCGCTGCCGGGCTGGGTGGTCTCTTCGCAGCCGATGAGCAGCGATCAGGATGTGCTGAACGTGACCATCAGCGGTTTCCACGGCCGTTTTGACGGCAAGGCGATCATTCGCGGCGAGTGGGTGCTGAACCGTCAGGGGCGTTTGATCAAACGGCCGTTCAGTCTGGAGCTGAAACAGGGTGAGGACGGTTATGACGCCCTGGTACGCACCCTGGCGCAGGGCTGGCAGCAGGAAGCTCAGGCTATCGCTCAAATACTAAACCTCTGAGCGAAGGTTGTGCCAATCGAAAAGATACGCCAAATTCCTAGGGTAAAAGCACGTAGCTTTAAATAAGCAAGATTCATTGCCGCCATCTTCTGCTTGCGACTGATACTCGCTTTCTTGCTTGTTTCTAAACGAGCATGTTAAGCGCCATATGACGCATACTACCCAGGAGTTTAGCGGCATTACCGCGATCGACCTGACTGGCATCCTCATTCATCATGACATCGGGCACCTAGTGCAATCGGTTTTCAATTTCCCAGTATCCTCGAACAATGTTGGGAAAATGTTCGGATGTCAGCACTGCAGAACTGATATAGTAACGGTATCTAGCGACTCTTTCCCCCCCACTGAATCAATGCGATAACCTATCGCTATACCCAGTGTTTGAAGCCCCTGCCAGTCAGGGTAATGAGCAGCCAGTTCCTGTGCTGGTATTACGTAGTATTTGCGTGCTTCGATATGCCCATGTTCATACTCGATACTGCAGCCTGGATTTTCTTGAAGCAACGGTTCTAACGCTTTTTTACCGCCTTTTTCAGACTTATTTGGTTGCCCTTTACGGCTAGCAGATAATCGCCATCTTGCTTCACAACCGTAAGCGTTAAGCGAGCGCCGTATTGACTACTATTTATTGGCTTATTGGCGAGATCTCTACGTTCCATGGCCGCAGTTCGGCCACTTTGTTGCTCTGAGCCACTCCGGCGGGACGCTCAGGAATAGCGAAGGTAGGCTTCCGGATCGATACCGTTCAACCTGCATGTCCCGATAAATCCATACAGCATGGCTCCGCGCTCGCCACCGTGTTCGCTCCCGGAGAAGATATAGTTTTTGTTACCAAGACAAACCGCACGCAGCGAGCTTTCTGCTGCGTTGTTGTCAGTTTCGATCAGAACATCATCACAGTAGTAGCACAAGGTATCCCACTGATTGAGCACATAAGCTAACGCCTCTCCCGGCTGGGATTTTTGCCCGATTGCCGGGCGTTCTGCTATCGGGAGGCCACGTATTTCCTATTCTACTACGTAAAGCTCACCAATACGTTTTGCTGTCGCTGTTGAGTGCTTATATAGACGTCGTGGATTTGGCAGCGCGCATGGGCCTAGTATGCAGCTTCTGTTAACAGACCACCGTCACGCTCTGGGTTGAATCAGCTGTCTTACCTTGCAAAGGTATCCGCCTGCAACACACCATGATAATGGCGAAGATGTTGCTGAGGATGCTTCTCCAGCCGGTGTATCTCACGGGGAGGGTGTTCAGGGAGAAGTTTACGGTGACAGGACTGGCACTGCTGATAGGGTGCCTGCGGATCGTCTTCCTCTAGTTTTTTACCTGACCAATTACAACGCTATTCGCCGTCGCAAAAACGCTGATCATGTGGAGTGTTGAGCACCGTTCTTTTCGATTGTACACGCTACGAAGCACCTTACCATCGGTAGCAATCAGGCCACCGTGAGAGTGCGTGTGGACTATAGCATCCGTTTCAAAAAGCGCTCCTGAAACTGGTCAGGCCCAATAGAAGAAACCACTCTAGCAATAGTGTCATGAACAGGAATACCCTGATAGAACAAGCCTTTACTCTGAAGTCAATCAAGGTACGCTTCGTCAAAGTCTTCGATATCTTCCCAGCCATCCATGCCTGTAATGGTGACGCATATCGTCAGAAACAAGATGTCGAACAAAGGGTACGAAATTTTGGCTGACGATCGTGGTACTTGTATAACAGAAAAGTACCGAGAAAAGCATCAATGGATATCATGAACTCCCGCTAAAAGGGGAGTCATATGATCACAGCCATGTATGCTCGTCAAACAGAAATTCTTTGGTCAAATATGTTCGCAATCTTGCCCTAGTGTTAGAGCCATCAGAACGAGTAAAATACACCTGTAGCCAATTGGAACGAGTTGTTCGCATCCACCAGCGGGCTATTATTTACTCGGTTTTCCAGCATCGTATAACTTGCTTCAGCATAACCGGACCAGTTTTTGCTGAAGCCATGCTGCCAAGTAATGCTATAATCGAGACGATTAAATCCTTTTTTGGCATTATATTTTTGGAAGCTGGAGTGAAGGCTCTGCTTTTCGTTGACACCAAACCAAGTGTTATTAAACCGGGCATCACCATACCACGCAGTAGTGCTTAATGTAAGAGTGTCAGTTTCATTATTAACTACCAGGAAATTAGCTTTTAAATTATATTGCATACCCTGACTATCAGTAATTGGGGCAATAACATTTCCCTCGACTCCCATCCAAGGTGTTAACCACCACCCCGCAGTAGTTGTACTTGTCATAGCTGTTTTAATGGTACCCATACCCTTCAGTTTGTCTGAACCTTCTTTTAACCAAGAGTTATTGTTATCAGCACGACCTAATGAGTATCCGAGAGCCTGCCCAACATAGGCCCCATTATCAAACTGGTGGGTATACCCAAAGCCTTTTTCGGAGTTTATATATAAGGAACCATTACTCCAGCCTAAATAAGGTGCCGCAGCTATATCATATTTATCAGAGCCGATATATTTTGGCGCATATTTTGTTCCAAAGCCGATAGTAAACGTCGGTGCTGTATCAAAAGATGAGGCAAATGCAGGAGATGATATTGCAATGAGTATTACTGCAGTAAAATTTATTTTATTCATTAAAACGCTCGTAATGGTGTATGCTTCCTATTTGTGAAGTCGAGTATACCTACATTTAATCAATGTATCTGCAAGGTTGCATCAAGGGTTTGTCAATTGGTGGAGGTATTTTGGTTTCTGAAAGTATTATCGATGTCGCAAATGTGCCTGAAGGTTTATTTTAGCTCCTCATCTACTCTTGGAGCGTGAGCCAGATTCAAGCTATGAGGGAGAGTTGCAACATGGATAACAACAAGAGAGTTGTAAGTATCCCGACTTTAGTTCCACGCACTTTTTGAGATTTCCTGTTTTTCAGCCATCAGACGGTGTTCTTCCGGTGTCAGGTCATCCAGAGACTTATGAGGTCGCTTGCTGTTGTACTTCGTCAGCCAGCGTTCTGTGATTTCCCGTACCTCGTTCAGGATTCTGAACAGATATGAACCCAGTATTTCTGTCCGGTAGGTCCGGTTAAATTGTTCGATAAAGGCATGCTGCGTCGACTTTACAGGCTTTATAAATTCCAGCATAGCACAATGCACTTCAGCCCATTGTGTCAGTGAGACTAATTCCGGAACAGTGTCCGTACACTTCAGCGGGTATCCGCGATTTGCCACTAGCCTGTGTACTACTGGATGACATGCTGAGCCGGGATATCTGCCTTCAGAAATAGCGGTCTTGCGACAGACATCTTTGACGGTACTCCCGGCCTCGATGGACTTCAGAATGGCAATGAACTGGTGTTCAGTGAGTCGGGCTTTACGCATAACGATCTCCTCAAGGAATATAATCAGTATGTCGGAAGATTTTCAAAATTTAATGATTCGTTTTGCCGGGATACTTACAGTTGTGCCAAGAGAAAGGATGCGAAAACTGCAACAGTTAACATTTGGCGCAAGGAATATCGTAGCATTTCATCTTAGGGCAAAAGCCTAAAAGATAAAATGCTCCATCAATATTATGCCAAACAAGGCAGCGGCGATAAATCTGGCACAGTCGTTTGGTTGCTACAACGAATGCTCCCTCGTTGAAAATAATGATATAGCCCACAACGAAATTTATAGGCAGGGATTTATCGCAATCGTAAGAGAAAAAACAAAAAAACAGACTCATAAAAAGTAATCGAGACCCATTGATAATGTGTTCTAACATGCTGGTACACATTGAAAGTCTGCCAAGTAAGGTAGGAACCCATCGCTGGAGGGAATTACAGTTTCACGATAGCCAGAAGAGCTATCACTTAGCTGAGTGATAGCTTTAAGATAATAAATTGTGTCACAAAACCACTGGCATCTATAGCGCAGTGGTTATTGTCATCATGATACATGAGAAATATCAGTGACTTTAGTAACCGAAGCGTTCAAGCCTATTGGATGGCGATGAGTTCAACAACTCCATTTATAACAAACTGAACCCCCATACAAACAAGCAAGAATCCCATCACTCTCGAAATAGCATCGATTCCCGCAGTGCCTACAAGCTTCATTACACCCAGTGATGCTCGAAGTGATACCCATAAAATCAATGAGATAGCTATCGCAATTAGAGGTGGCGCGGTATATGCTACCCACAAATCCAGATGTGATGTTTCAGCGCTGAATGTTGACGCGGCACTGATCAACATAGCAATAGTGCCTGGTCCTGCCGTACTGGGCATTGCCAATGGGATAAACGCTATATTTTTTGTTTTTTCTTTCTCACTACCTTGAGGTTTATTAACATTTTGTGGAAATAACATGTTAAAGCCAATAAAGGCAACAATCATCCCACCAGCAATTCTTAACCCAGGAATAGATATGCCAAATGTGTTAATAACGGCCTTGCCGGCATACCATGCAACCATCATAATCACAAAGACATAAAAAGCTGCCATGGCTGACTGCTTCTTTTTTTCTTTTTCAGTCATGTCGCCTGATAGGCCAAGAAAAAGAGCCACTGTGGTTAAGGGATTCACTAACGGCAGCAATAAAACCAACCCCAACCCAATAAGTTTAAATAACTCAAACATATATCCACCTTCTTTTATGAGTCCCCCGAAATGATCTCCGGGGGTAGGTTTTATCGAGACGTCTCCCACTGCAGAACGGCACTGATTGCAGCCGGCAATACAGTAAGGGTAAATATAGTGGCAACTAATAACCCACCAATAATGGCATAGGCCATTGGCCCCCAAAATACCTGAAACGCAATAGGGATCATCCCTAATATTGCAGCACAAGCCGTCAAGAGTATAGGTCTGGAACGATGCAATGCTGCCTCAATTATCGCCTCAGTATTGTCTGCACCTTGTGCTCTGTTTACTTCCACTTCTTCAATAAGGATAACGGCGTTGCGAATAATCATGCCCGATAATGCAATCACACCAAGAATAGCGACAAACCCCATCGGCGTTCCAGTGGGCAACATAGCGGCAACGACACCAATCAAACCGAAGGGGGCAATCAACAGCGCTAGCATCATGCGTGAAAAACTACGCAACTGTACCATCAGCAAGATCAACATCACCAATAGGGTCACTGGCAAAACGGCGAATACCGAACTGTTACCTTTCATGGCTTCAACGACACTTCCGCCTTCGGTAATGTGGTATCCCGGTGGCAAACTTTTACGTAATTCATCGACAACAGGCTCCAAGCCCTTAGATACACCGGACGCATTCAGCCCTGGTGCAATATCTGTTTGCACCGTGATGAAAGGCTCGCGTTGCCGCCGCCACTGGATAGGCTCAGCCAACGTATAACTTATCGTTGCAATCTGTTTCAATGGTACAACACGCCCATCGGCTGTAGTCAATTGCAAGTCCGCAACGGTTTCAATATCTCGACGCGAATCTTCTGAAGCCCGCAATAAAACGTTAACCTGACGATTTTTGTCTCTGATCGTCGTCACAGCCGAACCAGAATACATTTCAGCAAGGGCACTGGCGACATCTTGAGAGCTTAGTCCCAAGGCCCTTGCTTCCGTCTGATTGACCTTTATATAGAGTTCTCGTTGTGGCTCACCCGCAGTGAGATTGACTTCTCTCGTCTGCGGGTTTTCGCCTAACTTTCCAGCTAACTCAGTAGATATCTCACGGATCTTAGTAAGCTCTGGGCCAGAAACGCGATATTTCAACGGCCAGCCCACCGGGGGGCCTAGCTCTAACGCCGAAGCACGAGTAACAAGATGACCAAAATCTTTTTGTAGAATGTTTTCGAGCCTAGACTTTACAGCATCGCGTTCTTCAAGCCCTTTGGTCACCACCACTAATTGAGCGATATTTTCGTTATCAAGTAACAGATCCATTGGCAAATAAAACCTTATAGCGCCCGAGCCAACATACGTCGTGAAATACTCAATATCGGGATCTTTCTTAAGAATCTCCTCTAAACGTATGGCTTCTTTTGCCGTATCTTCCTGCACGGCATTTCTCGGCAACGTCAGACTGACGAGCAATTCAGGTCTGTCAGAAGTGGGGAAAAACTCTTCTTCCATGTATGAAGTTCCGATAAAAGATATGGCAAGCAAAGTAACCGCCACGATACCAGTCAACCCTCTGCGCTTAAGGATGTATCGCAATGCGCTTTCGTACTTTTGCAGGATTTTACCTTTACCGTGGGAGTGTTCCTTCATCATCTTAGGTAAAAGCCACACGCCTATCAGTGGTGAGAAAAGAACAGCAACAATCCAAGAGTTGACGAGTGAAATCAACACCACCATAAACAGGGAATAACAGTATTCTCCCGCACTTGACGTTGCGAAACCGACCGGTATAAAGCCGGCGATCATTACCAGTGTACCTGTTAGCATCGGAAAAGCTGTCGTCGTCCAGGCTGCTGTCGCCGCCTTTTTGACAGGTTCTCCTTTCTCTAACCGCGACATCATGATCTCTACAGTGATCATGGCGTCATCGACCAGCAGCCCCAGCGCGATAATTAACGCACCTAGGGAGATACGCTGTATACCTATGCCGGCAATTTCCATACCAATGAATGTCATAGCCAATACTAGCGGAATTGAGGCTGCAACGACTAATCCGGCACGAGTTCCTAATGAGAGGAAAGAAACAGCCAACACAATGACAACCGCTTCAAGGAGCACTTTCATAAAGTTCCCCACGGCGTCATGTACTACAGTCGACTGATCGGCCACTTTTGTTACGTTGATACCTGCGGGTAAGCGGCTGGAAATATCATCCATCTTTTCGTTAAGCGCTTTACCGAAGTCCAACATATTGCCGGTAGGGGCCATGGAGATGGCCAAGCCGATCGCCGACTCCCCATTAACTCTAAAGGCCGGAGTCGGCGGATCGACTTCCTCGCGAGAGATGGTTGCAATATCCGTCAGAGGAACGTATCTATCCTGAATATGTAATGTCAGCTGTTTGAGGCTTTCTTCTGATGCAAAAGCGCCGCTGACTCTCAGCATGACTTTATCTTTATCGGTTCTGATTTCTCCCGCCGGAGTAACGGCATTTTGTGCGCTGATGGCGTTCTTGATTTTATCGAGCGTCAATCCCATACCCGCAATTTTCTGCGGTGAGAATGATAAAATGACTTGCTCTTCTTTTATGCCCAGCAGGTTAACTTTCCCTACATCTGGCAGTGTTAAGACTTCTGTGCGAACTCTATCAACCATATCACGCAATTCACGCTCGGTGAAACCTTCACGCGTGAAGCCATAAATAGTGCCGTAGGTATCAGCAAATTCATCGTTGACAGCAGGTGAAGTGACACCGGCAGGAAGCTGAGGGGAAATATCTTTTACTTTTTTCCTGACCGTATACCACAGTTCTTCAACTTTATCCGGCGGAGTGTTATCGCGCAGATATATGAAAATAACCGACTCACCGGGTCGGCTATAACTTTCTAAATAATCTAGATAGGGGACTTCCTGAAGCTTCTTCTCCAATGGGTCTGTTACGAAATTGACGGTATCCTCCACAGAGGCTCCAGGCCAACTCGCGGAAACAACAGCCGTTTTAATAGTAAATGCCGGATCCTCATTTCGTGGCAAGTTGTAGTAGCTCATCACCCCGGCAATGGTGACCACTAGCATAAAAAAAGCAACTAGTTGCTGATTAGCAAGAGCCCAAGCCGACAGGTTAAATTTCTTAGGTTTAGAGGAATTCATCAGAATTTATCCTCCAAGCTTACTTTCTCACCAGACCGTAATTTACTCACTCCGGCGATCACCACCTTGTCACCTGGTTTGATGCCATCAGAAATAAAGACGTCCTCAGAGCTATAGCGAATAATGTTAACTTTGTGCAACGTCAGCGTTGATGTATCCGATTGTACGATAAAAACGGCAGGATCGGCGCCATCACGTGTCAACGCAGATGCCGGGAGAACAAACGTTTCCTGACCTGGAATCACAATGCTTCCCTGTACCGTAGAACCTAAAGCCATTTTCTCCGGAGGGTGGGGCAGCGAGACTCTGACTCGCCAGGTCCGTGTTTGCTTATCAGCTTGTGGATTAACATCACGGATCATGCCCTCAGTCACAACAGAAGGATCGGAAAGCAGCGCAATCTTGACTTTATTATCGGGTAGGTCGCTATACAAAATAGCTTCTGGAACGTCAAATACAGCATCTACTCCCTTATCAAGAGAGAGTGTAACGACCCCCTGCCCAGCACTGACAGTTTGTCCCGGATTCAGGCTAACCGAAGTCACGACGCCATCTGAGGGCGCAACTAAGCGGGTGTAACTCAATTGTTCCTGAGCAATTTTCAAATTCGATTGGGCAGAAACACGCTTTGTCACTGCGACTTCAAGATTGACCTTTGCTTCATCAACCTGAGCCTGTGCGATAGCGCCGGTTTTAAGCAATGACTGCAACCTTTTGAAATTTAGAGAAGCTAGGCGCTCCGCAGAAACAGCACCTGCCAGCTCAGCTTGCATACTACGCACCTGATTCTCGTTATTCCTAGGTTCTAAAGTCGCGATCGTTTGCCCGGCTTTTAATTTCGCCCCTACATCGACTGGACGGCTGAGGAGCCGACCGTCAATACGAAACGAGAGTTGAGATTCTTCATGGGGACGAATTTCTCCGGTATGCTTTATCAAAACTCCGCTAACCGGATTATCGACGACAAGGGTTCGTACGGAACGTATAGGCACCTCCTCCTTCTTTGCATTATCATCACACCCTGGCAATAGCACAAACACTGGAATAATAAACAGTTTCCAGTATTGAAATAGGAACACGCTCTTGAGCGTATTTATTGTTCTGAATAAACCTACTGACATAAGACATTCTCCTGATGACCTGTAGAAGAATTAAACCTTTTTTAAGTGTAGATTTAGTCAATTTTTTTACAAGAAATCATCAAGACACTATTTTCATTGGAAGAATTAGTAAAAATAGCATCCCGCCATCAGGATGATTCTGAGCACTGATACTGCCACCATGCTCTTGGCTTATTGCCATAGCTATAGAAAGACCAAGTCCACTCCCACCCAGATTTCTCGACCGAGAACCCTCCTCTCTTGAGAATCGTTCGAACATCATAGGCAAAAACGCTTCACTGACTCCCGGTCCATAATCGCGAAAACCGACGATAACTTTATCATTTGAATGATTAATAGTGATTGTCAGTTTATTGCCGGAATGAGCGTAACGCAGTGCATTTTTTATGATAATTGTGACAACTTGCCCAATTCTGAACGCATCTGCATAGACAAATACGGGGGTGGTACTTTCAAATTCAATCGTAAAACATTCTTGAGAAACTTCTGCCTTTAGCCATTGCAAACGCTCATTAATCAAATCACAAATATTTATATTGTATTTTTCTAATGACAATGCTCCAGCTTGGGATAGCGACAACATTTGAAGATCATCAATAAGACGATTAAGGTTCACCAATGGCTGCATGACTAAACTTAATTGTTCCCTACCAGGCTCAAAAACGCCATCCATAATTCCCTGAAGCCGTGCGATTGAAGCCGTCAGTGGAGAGCGTAATTCATGCGCCATTGCAATATGAGAGGCTCGAAGCTCATTTTCATAATAAGTAAGTTTCTGGGTCATCTCATTGAAATTGTAAGTTAGAGCAAGAAGTTCTTCCGGTGCTTTATTTTCTATTTTTGCTTGAACAGAGAAATCCCCATCGGTGACTTTCCTTGCTGCAGAAACCAAGTTGAAAAATTGTTTCGCCAACGGCCTTGACATATAAAGCCCCAGTGTAATCATTAAAGGAATAGCTACAATAATTAAAATCCCTAGCATAATCCAATCCGCCGAGGCGATCGATGGATCCGCGAAATCAAAGCCATACCAATAGTGAAAAAGGCTATAAAACCTGTACAAATCTTCATTTGGATTTGCAAGCAAATGCAGGAATTCCTTTCTAACATCCTCCGGCATTTCATGATACAAAATCCAATAATTATAAATAGCAAACCGCAACCACATGCAGAACGCTATAATGACAACCGCACCAATGGACTGAGAAATAACTCTCACGCAGATCCACTTCCAGAGAGAGACTCTTTTATTTTTCGCGTTCATTTGTTCCAATACCTATATCCCATTGCTCTAACTGTCAACAGTACATCATTCACTCCAACCGAATTGAGCTTCTTCCTTAAATTGTATATATGTGTATCAACAACCCGTTCAAATGCATCACTTTCTGGCAAGCACATATTCAACAATGTTTGTCGGGAAAAAGCTCTTTTGGGCGCTCGCATTAACACAGATAAAATTGAAAATTCGGTTGGCGTAAGTTCCACTGCGATTTTAATATGTTCGGTAGGGCAAACGTGAACTAACATTGCCTCTTCATCAAGTTGTACTGGGCCACAAATAATAAGCTCAGATCTTATATTCAATATACTCGTTCTTCTTAGCACTGCATGAACCCGAGCTACAACCTCTCCTGGGTTATACGGCTTCACTATATAATCATCTACCCCATGCCTCAACGAGGAAATCTTATCTTGTATTTCGCCGATTGCAGTCACCATGATGACGGGCACATCGCTCTTTCTACGCACTCGAGCCAGTATTTCATGGCCGTTTATCCCTGGCAGCATGACATCCAATAAGATCAAATCAGGTTGCCAGGAAAAAACCATCTCGAGGCCTTTAACACCATCACCCACTTTAGCAACAGTAAAACACTCTCTTTTTAGATAAGCTTCCAGGACCTCTGCAGCCCGCATATCGTCCTCAATGATTAAAACTCTTTTTCCTTCCATATATTAACCTGTTATTCAATTTCTCTGTCAATGTAAAGAACAATATAATGAATTTTAGCATTTTTTTAATAAGATAATAAACAAAAATCGGATGAAGTTTATGCTCAATGGCCAAAAATGGAATTCAGTAGACTTTCTCGATAGATAGGCCTAATGTTAAGTTTATTTTCATTTAAATTCAATTAGTTGGCATAAAACGCAATTAATCATCAAGAAAAAAAACAAAAATTGACACCATCTTGACAGACTTAAGCGATAATTGGGATTTCAATGGCAAGGAAAAGGGTTCAGGAAAAATGTAATGAAAGTGAGCAAAATGGAACAATCTAGAATGTTCATTACTAGTATCATAATTCTTTTGGAGAGGTATATTAAACAACCTATAAGTATCATTAACTTAATTGATAAAACAGGATACTCTAGATGGTATGTTCAGCGTAGGTTTTGCTCTTTGACAGGTATGTCGATGAAGTCTTACATCCGATCGAGGAAAATGACAGAGGCTGCTAAAGTACTCTTATCTACCGACAGAAAAGTCTTAGATATTGCAGTTGAGTATGGTTATCCTGAGCAACAATCTTTCTGTAGAGTATTTAAGAACCATTATGGTGTTTCTCCTACCACATTTCGTAAAGCGAACACACCTCGTGACGAGCTTTGGATGTCAGCTGAAAAATTGCTTGTTAAGTTCAAATCTAGTGATAAATCAATCTCGTAAATTATGACTTTTAATTTCAATGGTAAAAATAGATGATTACTAATCCTTTATCCCGAAAAGAATACTCAATTTGGATGTCAGCAACGGTAGCTTTTAGCTTTACATGGATAAATTTTTTAGTTCTCTATAAAAACGATCATTTATTCTTGCAGTCAGTTACGATTTCCGTTATCAACAATTCTTCGTTCTTTGATATGCTTATTTCATACTTCAGGGTTCTCCTTTATCTCCCTTGCGGTTTCTTGCTGATCATATTAAAACTGCTATTTTGTGCCCAACGACTCTGTGACACACGGTTATTTTCACTTGCTTGGCCGATTTCTCTGGTGATCTTCTTTTTCTTTTGGTTTGTTAATATCACTTTTCCCGGTCATCTCAATCTAGTATTGATCATCAAATCTTGCGTATTAACTTTGATCGGAATAATTCCATCAAGGCAACAAGAAATTGAATAAACATACTGGGTTAGATAAGGGATCTATTTATAAATAATATAAGAAAGCTTGATGAATAAAAATTGGCTAATCCGGTTAGCAGCACAACATTGGCAAGCCCGGAAGTTGCAATAAACATTTTTCACATAGAAACACAAAAATAATTTAATTACATCATAGGGGCAAACAACATACTAAAATCAAAGTCAGAGTATATTTGTGCGCCGACCAAAGCGACAAGAGCTATGAAAATTAGAATCTTGGTGATTTGCATTAAAAGATTACCCGCTTTAATTTTAGGGGCTTGTTTAACTACTCGTATTTTGTTTTTAAAAGCCATTGCAAGATCTCTTTGCTTTATACTCAGTGAAAACAAGTTCAACACAAAAATCATTAAACCACTTCCATCAGTAACACCAATGAAATTACATGATGCAAGATAAAGACGGAATCTTTTCCTACCATGCTCTATTATACCCCCCCTCCATTTTAGTTCCACTTAATTTTTAGGTTTCCATTTTTTCAGCCATCTGTTGGGACTCGGCAGCATCAGGCTATTTAGACATTAATGGGCCCTTTCTCTGATGGATTCCTTCGTTCAGCACCCTATGATTTTCTGTGCTTCATTCAAAGTTCTGAACTGATAAAAATCCAAAGTTTCTGCCCGATATCCCTGTAAAACATTCGATAGAAATATTCCATGTCAACTTTACAGACTTGATAAACTCCAGAATAACCCCATGATCTTCAGTCCATTGTGCCAGTGGCAGTGGGTTTAGAATCGGACTGTTAACGATCAGGATCTTCAGCAGATATCCGCGATTTTCCTCAACACTGCCCAGCATGCTAATCACTTGTTGTGCGCCGATACTCTGGTCAATTTCAATTACCAGTGCTTCGCAATTAAAGTCATCTACTACGCTGAAGGTCCGAAAGTGTCTATCGCACATCAGCGTATCGTGGCCAACTCTGATTAAGAGCTTCCTGCGTAGCCATCGAAAAAAGGGCAAAAATCATTATTTTCAACAAAACTATCTAAATAGCCCTGAGAAATTAAAGGGTTAGGGTGGGGATGAGCTGAACCAAAAGATACGATGTAATAATAATTAAAAATTTAAGTTTAGTAGTCTCAAAACGTGAAGCGGTTTAGAATTTTGCGTATCACCTTGTTTTGAATATGTTCGACTCAACTGGATTTATACCTATTTTTCCATCAACATTGACTCTCCTTTTTAGACCGGCTCCCGCGGGCCGTATCCAACGGCCCGCGGGAGTTGACGTCTAATACACTTCTGCATCAGGAAGAAAAACAGCTGATTGATGCTGCGATGTGCCATATCAGTCTCCCAGCCGATAACCAAAGCCACGAATACTTTCAGGGACATTTAGCAGACCCGCTTGCCAAAATTTCTTTCTGAGCTTGCTGATATGGCTATCTACGGTACGTTCATTGGCGTCATTTTCCGGCAAACAGTGCTCAAGCAATTCTTGTCGGGTAAAAACCCGCTTGGGGTAGCGAATAAGATGTGTCAATATCTTGAATTCGGTTGATGTTAATTTGTCGCCGATATCTTCACCGGAGATTTTTATTTTAACCTGATGATTTTCGATGTTAATGTAAATATTCTTGGTTGAGTAAACTGAGGAGTTTTTGTCGGCGCTGTGAAACTGTATTCTACGCAAGATAACATTCACCCTGGCGCTCACCTCTGCTGGATTAAATGGTTTGACAATATAGTCATCAGCACCGTTGCGGAGTGCATGAATTTTGTCAACATCTGTATCTAGTGCTGTTAGCATCATGATGGGGGTGTCGTGTGTCTTGCGAATTTCATTAAGTACCTGCCAGCCATCCATTAGCGGCATTTTGATATCCAGAATCACGAACTGTGGTGCTGAAGCCCGAAACAGCGCGACCGCTTGCTGACCGTTGCATGCAGTCACGACTTCGAAGCCCTCATTATTGAGATAGGCAGTAAGGATCTCACGAATGTCTTTCTCATCCTCTGCAAGAAGTACTTTAATGGTTTTCATTTAATCTCCACATTATGTATGAATACCATGTTTCTACACACAGTCTACACATCATCTCCACATGAAGTCAGTATAAACGTTTTATAATTAACTTCAGTATCATAAGCAATTAAATTTTATCGCAATGGCTTAGTAAAAATGAAAACTAGTTTCATTTATGAAAAGTCCAGTTACTTGAAATGTGACTCAGGTTCGGAGACAGCGGGGATGAGTGAGGCATTGGTGGTTGGAGATAAACAATGTAGTGGATAAAAAATGGTCTTGTTAGCTAATAGCAAGATGAATGTTACGTGACATGAGCGAAGCACAGTAAGAGTGTGGAAAAATTGTGAACAAATAGGGGGGGGGCCGAGAGCCTGATGCAGCATGGTGTTTTCTAAAGGATAAACAGTGGTGACGATACACTGTAGGGATGAATGTTGGAAACAGAGGGGCTTCGGATCGCAGAGTTAATCCGCCAGCAAATTCATTGACTGAACAAGTTTTCCTGATTGTGCGAGTTGCACTCAGCGTTAAAAAGATATGTGTTCTGGAGCTAAATTCAGTGACAACGAGTTATAATTAGCGATTAAGTGTGACTATATCATATGGCATACTAGTATCTAGTTCCGTATTGTATTAGCTGCTGAAATATATTTATCTGCAAACTTTCCTTGAGAGAGGGGATTAGATTCGCTTTATTCAAATAATAATATTTACTCCATTGATGAGATGATTGCTGGTTGAGGATAAAAACTTGATGCATTATTTTTTGTTAGATTTTTTCATTAGAGGGTTCTATGTGGTTTAGCAGATTTAGGCAAGCATTCCTAGCATTGCTACTACCTTGGCTATTTGTTTTTCTTATCCAGATGTTGGGGCGTGCTTATTTATTTTACACTAATAAAACACCAGGGCTATTGACGGATTTTTCTCATGATGTCATACGGATGTTCTGGATTGGAGGCCTGTTCGATGTCCGCGTTGCCTGTTTGATTTTTGTGCCTTTCTTATTAGTCGCCGCCAGTTTTTCAGTGGATAGGCGTGGTTTTATTATATGGCAACATTTTTGGCCCTGGATGGCTGCCGTGTTAAGCTTGATAGTCACAGCAATTACAGTTGGAAATGTTTTTTATTATGTAACTTATGGGCGTTTTATTGATGTTTTTGTGTTCGGGTTAGTTGATGATGATACCACTGCTGTATTAAAAACGGTTTGGAAAGAATACCCGGTTATATGGGTTTTACTTTTTCTTATATTGTTTTTTTCTATTGTGTTAAAAATTTACTGGCGCTGGCAGTATTATCTGAGTCATAAGAAAGGAGGCACGCTCAGGCTGTCGGTATCTATTATTAATACATTACTTGTCATTCTTGCTTGTGTTGTCGGCATGCGCGGTTCTGTCGGAACTTTTCCTTTGCGGCAGAGTGATGCTCAAGTTTCAGAAGTAAAAATGCTAAATATGCTCACTCCTAATGGAGTGATTGCTCTTAACTGGGCTTTCAATGCTTATGCTGAAAGCGGTAATTTTTCAGCAGCTACGGATGAAGAAGGTAGCAAGTTATTAAGTCAGTTTTTGGGGGGAAGTTCGGCACCTGGCCTTCGGTCTTTTATGACTCAGACTGATGCAAATCCGTATGTGAAAAAAAATCCGCCAAATGTTGTACTGTCTGTAATGGAAAGTATGGGGTACCACCTGGCGAGTTTCGACAATCAAGAAAGAGATTTACTGGGGGCCTTAAGAAAGCACTGGTTGGCTGATTGGCGTTTCGACCGTTTCATTTCTGAAGGTGATGGTACGATTGATACTTTGAGTCGGCTTTTTATTCGTAGCCCGATGAGCAGTATCGGACAGACTAGCGCTCAAAATGTCAATTTTGCCAGTAATATGTTTAAACCCTTCTTAGCAAATGGCTATAAAATTATTTTTGTAACTTCAGGAAATGGTGCCTGGCATAATCTCAATCAGTTTCTTCCTCATTTAGGTGTCAGCGAATTTATAGAGCAGAATGGTCTAAAAAAACGCTACCCTGAGGCGGAAATCGGAACCTGGGGCGTCCCGGATGAATATATGTTTCGTTATATGACCGAGCGTTTGAAAGAGGCGGAAAAAAAAGGAGAGCATGTGTTTATCATGTCGATGTCAACAACACATCATCCTCCTTACAAAACGCCTAAAGGTCACGAAAAAAAGCATATTGATCTAACTGTTCAAGAAAAACTAAGATTAAGAAAATTAGCAGCTGATGAGGAGTTGAATGAGGTTATGAGCACCTTATACTATTCTAATGATCAATTAGGGCGGTTTATTAGCTGGGTTAAGTCTGAGACGTTAGGTTCGCATACTATTGTTGCAGTCACTGGTGATCATAATATACGGGGGATAGGTTATCCAGAGCCTCAAGAGTTAGCACTTGGCCATGCTGTGCCATTTTATATTTACGTTCCTCTGAACTACCAACATAGCAGCTATTTCGATGGTAATAGGGTTGGAAGCCATAAAGATATTCTACCGACGCTATATCAACTTAGTCTTTCGGATACATTATATTATCGCACGGGGTGCAACTTGTTGGCTCAGCATTTGGATGGTACTTGGTGTAATGGATATAATCCTGAAATCACGATTACAAATGAAGGTGCCTGCATTTTTACCGGAAAGCCTGAGTTTCGGCCTTGGAAAAATAAATCTGGACTGCTTCTTGCTAGCCCTGAGCGCATGGATTTAATCAAAGGGAAAGAATGCCATCGCTGGGAGGCATTTACAGGACTTTTGTGGTGGCAATTAAATCGTCAGGTTCACGGCGGTAAGTAGGGATGTTTTTTTGATTTTTGCATATTGCGAAACTGGTTGTTATTAACAATTTAAAATACGCTATGGCGGATGGAGTAGTGTGCCTTTTGACGTATTGCATCGCTCATGCTCTAGGTATTAGTTACTAGCCAAAGATGAGGTGTTACGGTATGGAAGGGGGCTTTTATCTGTGCGTTTGATAAATTTTTTACTGGTTGCTATATGTTTTTTGGTCTTCAAGATTACCGCTAAATGACTCTTTAATATTTTTCCGTTTTTCTAATGGAGTTGCATCTTAAGGTTAAAAAATTCAAGTTCCCCCCCAGTAATGGAGCAGGCCTCGCGATAAAGAGATGCTGCGTGTGATCTTTATTGTTAGCAGTGGGTTTTACTTTCTAGCTATAAAACCTTTTTATATTGCCGAGGCGACTGTTTTTTACAAGAAATTTATAGGTCGCCCGTAAAGGGCGTTTCTACAGGAGACCGTTAGCATCGTGAAATATCAAGTTTACCCATCGATAATGACGCAGTTTAGTTCTGCGCCAAAGTCTTACTCTTATCTGACTCTGTTAATTACTGCGGCTTTAATTATTTTGGTGGGTAATGCATCGGGTGATATTTATCCCCTGGTTACTGCCAGTGGCGCTTTTATTTTTTTTTGTGGGCTGGTTTATTTGATTTCTGCGAAAGCGATGTTTTCCGTGTCAGCTGGCAGCCTACTGGTTATCGTGCTGCAGTTTATTAATCAACTCAAGGTGCATTATTATAAAGATAAATTGATGTTCCCTGACTTCTACATGTTGGCAGACCTATCCAATGCGGATACGCTGCTTCATTACCCGGCCGCTGGACTGGCCCTAGTCGGGCTGGGTGCTTTTGTCATCTTCACTCTCATTGTTGGATGGCGTGCGGTACCGCGCCGGCATGGATTTACACCACAATTGATTGCTATTTCCATCTTGGTAGCCAGCGGTTGGTTGGTAAGCCAGTGTGTTATGCGTTATCAAAACGACTGGGTAGGTCGACTGCCGGGAGGAACTGGCGTTGTGTCTAATTTGGTTATGTCGAGTAGCCAGACGGACTATGATCCGCCGTACTTTTCTGATGATAGAGAAGGGGATTTCATCACTCGCGCGGCCGTCCTCCACAGAGAAACTAAAGCCGCTTCAAGTCTATATCCCGACATTGTGCTGCTGTTGCAAGAGTCAACCACTGATCCGCGATTGTATCAAGTGCCGACTCCAGCGTTGCTACCGCATTTATCCATGTTTGAACAAGGAAATGCTGTGAAAGCACAAACACTCTTGAGGGTGCAAACATTTGGAGGAGGGACCTGGCTATCGGAGTTTGCAGTTCTCACGGGACTGCGCAGTGATGATTTTGGTGCTAGGAAAAATGCGGTATTTTACTCGGTTATCGACCATGTGAATGATAGCCTTTTCAAACAGATGAAAGCCAATGGTTATTATACCGTGGTACTCACTCCATTCAATAAGTCAGCCTATAATGCCGGCCACGCCTATACTATGATGGGGGTCGATAAGATTATCCAGCCACAGGAGCTGGGTTATCCCGGTAGTCTGCAAGATAATTTGTGGCATATCACCACAGCAGACATACTGCATTACATCAAAAAAATCTTAGATATTCATACTGATAAGCCTATTTTTGTCTATGCACTTACCATGTATGAGCATGGTCCTTACGCTTCTGATCATAGGGATGACTATCAACTATCCTCGGTGGTAAAAAACAAAGATTCTGCATCTAAATTCAGTCACTATATGGAAAAAATAAAAAATTCTGACGTAGCGATGTCAGAATTTTTCCAGTTTGTCGACCAGCGCCAAAAGCCAACAATGTTTATGTATTTTGGTGACCATCAGCCGAGCATAGATTGGGCTAACGGCTATACGACATCGCTAACAGATGCCTCTCATCTTACGCAGTTTAGCCTGAGAGATAACACCAATATGCGAACAGTATCAGACCTGGGATCGGTGACTGATATAGCTTTTCTGGGAGGGATACTGCTGGAACAAGCTAACTTGAAGGTATCACCATTCTACCAGGCCAATATCGACATGCGTCATCTGTGTAAAGGAGCTTTGAACGATTGTGGGGATAAACCGCTTCTTAATAGCTATAGACACTATATTTATAACAGGTTACATGCTGCCTCTCGGAACTGAGGGCGTTAGTAGCTGAGTTATAGCGTCCTTGGATAGAAATAAATAATCCAGGGCGCTAAACGGGTTTTGGATTAAAAAAACAGCAGTGCAGGCATTTTTACGCGTAATAACTCGCCACTCCCCGTTATCTGAGAGTGTATCATGCTACGATTCATGGTTATGGCTATCAAAAATGGTCGATTCGATCTCCTAATCATCAAGCCTGTTTTCATCAGCACCGTTCGGTAAAGCCGTAATAGGCGCTTGTTTCAGGGGCAGCGGACAGGGGGCGGCGTGCCAAGGACACATCCAAAAACCTCTTGCTGCTGGCCTCTTGCCACCCGTAGTATGGAGCGTTCACGTCGAGATAACTATAAGAAACACTCTATTTGTTCTGTCTGGAACACCCTACAGTTATAACTATTTACGTCATCGTCATACCGAAACACTGTGAGTAATATGAATAAAGAAACTGCTATAACACGCCCGCAATGGACAAAAAATGATACCATCTGGATGATGGGTGTTTATGGCGCAACCGTCGGTGCCGGAACGCTATTTCTACCGGTTGAGATTGGTACCCATGGGCCGATGGTGTTTATTTCGCTACTCCTTCTTGCTTTCCCGCTTTCGCTTGTTCCGCACGTGCTTATCTGCCGCGTTTTTATGCGCGACAAGCAGGGCCAAGACCAGACTGATCAAACCTTACCCCTGTTCGGCTCTTTCTTCGGTTCCAAAGGCCGTCAGGCGATGAAACTGTTTTTCTGCGTGGCCCATTATCCGGTGACTCTGGTCTATGCTGTTTCATTGGTAAATGCGCTGAGTCACTTTTTCAACGAGCGTCTGCACATCAACGGCATTAGTCGTGCTCCCCTGACGCTGGTTGTACTGGTGATTTTGCACCTTGTATTGAGCAAAGGTCGCGACAAAGTGGTAAGTACTATGAGCGCGTTGGCGTTGCCTTTTGCGATTGCTATTATTGTCGTCGCAACGTCACAAATTCCGGCCTGGGATATCCATAATATCACCTACGCGTGGCGACAGACGCATACCACTGACATCGCAAGCTCACTGAAATCTCTGTGGCTGACTCTGCCGCTCATCGCTTTCTCACTCTGTTCTGCCCCGCTAATTCCTGCACTGGCATCCTGGTATCGCGAGCCGGGGCACGGCGGTGAGACACAATCAGTTCGCGTTATCCGTCGAGCTTATTGGCTGATTTTCATCAGTATTATTTTCTTCGTGTTGAGTTGTATTTTAAGTACCCCTCGTTCAACTTTTGAGATCGCGAAGGCTCAAAATTTAAACGTACTGTCGGTGATTGGTGAGCAGGGCGGAATGAGTGCCATGCTGTATCTGGCGCCGCTGATTGCTATTCTGGGCATGACGAAGTCGTTTTTGGGGATCTCGATGCCGGTGGCAGAAACTTTTAACGTGCTCGCCAGTGATCTGTTCAACCTTAAGCGCAATAGTCAACTCCAAAGCGTGAAGCTACTGACAACGGTGGTGATGTTTATCGTCACTTCCATTGTGGTGTTCTTAAACCCGGACGTGATCAATATGATTGAAACCGTCTGCGGGCCATTAATTGCCATATTCCTGTTTGTTATTCCTACCTGGCTAGTGTTAATCCGCCCGGTGCTCAAACCGCTGCGCGGCCCAACCGCAGTGATAGTGCTGGGGTGCGGTTTATTGACAGTTTCCGCACTGCTTTACGGTATGTTTTAAATTCGGTGACACCGGCATAACCCGGTGTCACTACATGCTGCTCCACTTTACCACGGTACTCCGTACACCTGTCGGTCAGTATTATCAGCATCGGCAGTCCCTGAACCTCGTAGAACGGCAGTACACGATCATTGAGCTGGTCGGCGACAGTGATCGGTGTTTTACTCGTATACAGCTTGCAGTGTGCCACTCTCGAATACGTATCCACGAACGTCTGCTGGTAGAATGATCAACACCTTTCAGATTGCCCACGTAGAAGGTGTCCTGCGAGCCCAGATACACCGGATGTGCCGTCTCGCATTCACCGCTGAGTTCGTCATCGTGCGCCTTCTTCTCCAGAGCTGCGATTTGAGCGCCGGTAAGCACGATGCTTTCTCAGGCAACCTTTTCCTCAAGCGCCTTCAACCGTTTACTGAAGTTCTCCAGGTCGTGCCGTTGCCAGATGGAGCGAACCCCGCTGTCGGAGATAAACACGCCTTTTTTACGCAGCTCATTACTGGTCCTGTGTTGCCCATGGGCCGGGATGCTCACCAGGCTACGGGGTGATGACAGGGCTCCGGGAACCTTCCTCGCTCGCTTTTTATTGCCACTTTGCTTTATCCTGATATGTATGTTCCTGATACCGTAAATTGAGTAATTACAATGAGTAACCTTAACAACTATCCGACAGATGTATTTCCTTCAGTTTTACGTAATGTCATTACGACGCTACATGAAGACACCCTTATCCCCATAGAAATGATTGGCAGTACGGTGCTGGCGGCATTATTCCTGGATAAGCATAGGCTTCACGATTAAAGAGTAAGGCCACGTGATAATGTTTTTTACCGCACTCATTAAACTCCCTTGCCCAGATATGACGAACACGACAAGGGTGAACCCGCTTCCCTGTATGTTTTTTTTTCAGTAGGTCAGCCTCAATCTGAGCTTTAAGGGAAACAATGAAACGGGTGACTATTCCTGAATCTGAGTTATACGAACCTGTCTCAATCTCCGGCAAACGAAGGTCTACCCTCAGGACCATTACACGGGGATAATCATTCAGGGCTTTAGTGATAGTATCCTGAATACGCTTAACATAGTTATGGTTCAGTTTACCGTAGCTGTAAGTATTAATGCTCATTATGAAATGACCTTGTGTTAGTGAGTTTGTTCAATAGATATACACAGGCAGTAATAAATTACTTTCTGTCATGCAGATTAATATCAGGAAGTGGGAGAATATGAATATGTATTATTTATATGACGCTAGATATGATAACTTGGATTGATTGCATTCATTAGGTTAGTTTATTACCTGACTTTACAAATATAACCATTAATCTATCTGACACGCTTATTAATATAACTACACAAACACTAACAAGAGTATCTATATTATTATATTACCAACCCGACAAGTGCTAACGTATACTTATTGGAAAATACAATAAAAGAAGAAAACACTTAAAAGTCGTGTTTTCACATCAGATAACCGCTTGTTTTTACTCTCAAGTTAGCACTCTTTTCACATATAATAGCCTGCATAATAACGGGTCTGTTGCACCTGTTCTGTCATACCCTAAACTGTCCTTTCAACAGGAACAGTTCGCCCCCCTAAAAAATTACATTCAAAAAAGTTTCAGACCTATATTACCCTGGTGAGAACGGCAGCAGAAATGCTACCGTTTTATTATTTCACTCCCGGAGGTTATGTGTCCGATAAAACTGAACAGGGTCTTGATGCCCTGAAGAAACAGCTGTCTCTCCTGCCCGAAACACTCTCCCGCACAATACTGAACCGCATCCGCCAGCACATTCATTACGAGCCAGTCATCGGCATCATGGGTAAAACAGGGAGTGGCAAAAGTTCGCTCTGCAATGCGCTCTTTCAGCAGCCCCTTAGTCCGGTCAGCGATGTCCAGGGCTGTACTCGTGAACCGCTTCGCTTCTCGCTTGATATCGGCGGGCGCCGCATGACGCTGGTCGATTTACCCGGTGCAGGTGAATCTCTGGACTATGACCGTGAATACCGGCAGCTGTATAAAGAGCAGTTACCGACGCTGGATCTTATTCTCTGGGTGATGAAAGCGGATGACCGGGCCTGCGCGACCGATGAAGCGTTTCACCGGCTCCTACTCAAATGCGGTGTCTCACCGGGCAGCATTATCTTCGTTATTAACCAGGCCGACAAGGCGGAACCCTCACTGGAATGGGACAGGGCAGCACAGCACGTCAGCCCTCCACCGGCCAGCTGCTGACGCTGACCGCCCGAAGCGCAGCTATCTCACGGCAGTTCTCCTGTCCTTATCCGGTGCATGCGGTGTCAGCCAAAACCGGCTACAACCTGGCCCGTCTGGTCGAAACCATGATATTTGCCCTGCCCCCGGAGGCCAGCAGCGGCGTGTTTCGCCAGGTCAGAGAAGAGCACCGATCTGCGGAGGCAGAGAGTACCGCCCGGCAGGATTTTGGCGATCTACTGGGTGAGCTGTTCAGCCGGATAGTGGACGCCATTCCGCTGCCAAAACCGGTCCGGGAAGTGCTGGGAACAATCCGCGACGGCATTGTGAATGCCGCTTCTGCACTGTGGCACTTACTTTTTTGAGGAGGTAGAAAATGATACTCAGGAAGCGACATGGCCCCAGTTACGCATGCTGCTGCGCTATATCCGAAGACAGATAGTAACCCGGATCCTGGATTACTGGCGGCGCGCAGGCTGGCCGGAGAAAGAGATCCACAGCATCCGCTGGGCTCTCATCGTTCTGTTTCACCTCTTACTGCGTTTACTGAGTGAGCGATTTATACAACGCCATACTGCATCCTCCTTCCGCCCTGGCAACGCCTACTGCTGACCTGATTCTTGACAGGATATGACCATCTGCAGTCCCTTTGCTGAAAAATGCGTGATTATCTACGTAAATTCAGTCGGTTACAGACAGAAAAATATTTCATCTTTTCTAGCGATCCCTCTCATCGCTGGTCATACCCTGTCCACCCCGTCCTGCATAATAACCGCATGAGTTATCTAAGTATTTTTCATTCACGGAGGGCATATGCGTGCCACGGATCCTGCGCATCGACACGACAGACTGGCACTCAGGCTGTCGGTGATTATCAGCCGGCTTCTTGCCGGTGAATCCCTTTCACTGAAAGCGCTGTCCGGTGAATTTGGCGTATCTGAACGCACCCTGCGCCGGGATTTCTCTCAGCGTTTGCTGCATCTGGATCTCACTGGCAATAACGGCTGCTGGCGGTTACGAACTAGCCCAATGCGCGATCATACTCCTGGTGCACTGGCGTTTGCCCGCAACACCGGAATAGCCCGCCTCATTCCCTCACAGAGCCGTCAGTTAATACAGCTGCTGATGGATGAAAACGGCACATCGCCGTGTCTGATTGGTCATGTACAGCAGCCAGCGGGGATCCTCCCGGACTGCTTTCAGCGGCTTGCTGAAGGGATTTACCACCACCGGATGATCAGCCTCCTGGTTAAGGGTATTCGTCACGACCACCTTGAGCCCTACCGGCTGATTTTCTCACAGGCAAACTGGTATCTGGTGGCCAGCCGGCAGGGAGCCATTCACGTCTTCTCGCTTGACGAGATTATCTCCGTCTCGCTTTCAGAGCAGCATTTCAGACATCGCAACGAGACTAACGCACTTATCGCCATGGAGGACTTCATCAACGCCCTTCCGCATTTTCACTTTATCAGCAACGTCATTCATACCTTCCGGGAACTTCCTCCCGAACCTCACACCATTCCAAGAGGAGTTAAAACATGAAACACGGTACAGCCCTGCTGCTGAGCACCGGAATGATGCTGGCAACGCTGTCGGCAGCAAAGGCCGGTACGCCCGACGCACTTATACAGGCACACCACCAACGCTGCGGAAAGCCCGTCTTTTATGCGCAGACCGCTAACCACAAAAAAGAGGTCGAGATTTGCATCATCACCCCGTCGGTATCGTACTCATTCGGGAAGACCGGCGCAGAGCATAAGGAAATGGACATTACCGTACCGACACACGCCGCCACGTACGCATACCAGAGCAATCAGGTTATCAGTCTGCAGGAATTCACTGTCCGGAACGGCGACACCTCATACCAGGTATCTGCCGGGACAAACGATGAAGGCAAACCGTTTGCGTCCCTGGACGTTTACCAGGGAACACCTGAGGCGGGTAAGCATCTGGCGGAAATCCGGCTCGCCCCGGATACGGTGGTGAACAACATCAGCCATGCACTTGCGGAAGAAGGTGTGGTGGAGTCTGACAGACTCTGAACAGAGGCTGCCTTAACATACGGAACCTAACACGATGATAAAAAAGAAATTAAATCTAGCGATGACTCCCCGGGGCGTATTTTTTGGCTTCACGCTATTGTCTACTCTGGCCGTGAGCGGTTGTGGTGACAAGAACGAACGAGAGTTTATCCGGGGCTGCAAGTCCGGTGGCGGAACCACTGCGGTCTGCGGCTGTATCTGGGATGAGCTGAAAACGAAATATACCCACGGGGAACTGGAGAAAATGAATCAGCAGGTCGGCTATGTACCCCCGCGTTTTATGGACAACATGCTGAGCGCCGCTCAGCAGTGCAGAAAATAAGGATTGAACAGAATGGCGCTAATTATTAAATATTTCGCAATTGCCTTCGGTATCGCGCTTGTGGTTGTCCTGTTTAACGTATTCGGGAATACGGGCGAAATTCGCAGTTTCGGGCAGGGAATGGGGTATCTGTTCTGGATGACGCTCGGCCCCGGAGCCGGTATGACCATCGGCGCCTTCCTGCGCCAGTGGCTGATGCCGGACAGCGTCTATACCACCGGTGGAATGGGCGGCCTTTTAAAAGCCCGACTGTTCTGGCTGGCGGGCCCTCAGTGTATCGGCTGGCTGGCCGGCCTGATGATGGTTGGCAAACAGCTGATGTAGTGCCTTCCGCGAAGAAATCCACCTTCATACCATACAAGAATGGCAAATACCTTAAATATCTTTCAGAAAGGAAAGCCCCCTCATGTTTAAACATGTACTGACCGCCGTACTGCTCATCGGCAGCTTTTCTGCGCTCGCCGGCACAACCCCGTTGTCTGTAAAGTCTCAGGCCACTTACCTCATCAATAACCCCAATTATCCCGTCTGGCAGCTGACGCTGACCAGTCTGGAGAACGACATTACCATTCAGTCAATTACGCTAAATCGCGGCAACTGCCTGATTTCCATGGCGGGTCGGGGGAAAAATGTAAACAAGCGTCTGGGATACGGCCAGACTCTCTCTTTTACCACCCCCAGTAACAATGGCTTCAATAAGTGTCGCCCGCTTGAGCTGACGGTACAAACCAGCAAAGGCGACTTTACCTTTAACTGGCAATAACCCGAAAAACCGTTGCTGTGTCGCGGTATTTACGGCTTGGTTTATCCCACCAGCAACATGGCACATCAGCAGGCTCTGCCCCTTCGGGTGCAGGGCCTGTTTGCTTTTATACCGTTGAATAATAAATAACGGCTTCATGTCATTCGCCCACCGTTCTATCAGGTGGGTCAACTTCACCAACGTAAGGATAATTCCTGTGAAAGAGAATATTGCCAACAACACACCATCAACACGTCCGATAAGCAACCACTCAACACTGACAGCGAGTCTCGTTAATGACGAAGATCGCCTGTCATTTTGGCTACAGCACTTTGGTGACATTCCGCAATGGCTTCACCTCGAGTCACCGATATTTTCCTGGCTCAACCTCCTGTGTAAGGACTACCACGGAGATTATTGGGAATTTTACACCCTCAGTAACGGCTGTCTCTTATACACATCTGACGCTGCCGACGATG
>NZ_JALBYS010000060.1:0-24007 GCF_022678525.1 Serratia sp. PGPR-27
TGACGTAGGCGTCCACCGCAAAGCGCACGCCGGGCAGCACCAGCTGTTCAGAAAGCAGGGCGTCGCGCTGCAGGCCGACGGCCTCGCCGAGGCGCAGCCAGGCCTCGATGCCGCCTTCGCTGCCGCCGTAGCCGTCGTGATCCAGAATGCGCTGCACCCATTTACGGCGGGTGTCCGGCTGCGGGCAGTTGGCCATGATCGCCGCATCCTTGATCGGAATGCTGGTCTGGTAGTAGAAGCGGTTGGCCACCCAGCCCTGGATCTGCTCACGCGTCGCTTCGCCGTTGTGCATCGCGATGTGATACGGGTGGTGGATGTGGTAATAAGCGCCTTTGGCGCGCAGCGCCGCTTCAAATGCCTGCGGCGTCAGGGGGCGTGGTTGCGTCATGGCGATTCCCTACAGTTCGATGTTCATGCCGTCCCAGCTCACTTCGATGCCGGCGGCGGTCAGGCTCTGCCGTTCCGCGGAGTCTTCATTGAGGATCGGGTTGGTATTGTTAATGTGGATCAGGATCTTGCGTTTGGCGGGCAAGGCGCTGAGCAGGGCCGCCAGCCCGTGCTCTTCCGCCAGCGCCAGGTGCCCCATGTCCTTGCCGGTGTTGCGCCCCACGCCGGCGTTGGCCAGCTCATTGTCGCGCCACAGCGTGCCGTCGATCAGCAGGCAGTCGGCGCGGCGCAGCCAGGGCATCAGCGCTTCGTCCGGTTCACCGAGGCCCGGCGCATACAGCAGGCCGACCCCGCGCGCGGTATCTTCGATGAACAGCGCCACATTGTGGCCCGGCAGCGGGCGATCGCGGTACGGCGAATAGGGGGGCGCGTTGCTGAGCAATGGAATGGCGGTGAAGCGCACGTTTGGGCAGACCGCCGTGTGAAAAGGTTCACCGGGCGTTACCGGGTGGTGAATCAACCCGCCGTTCCAGTGGGAGAGCATGGGAAACAGCGGGAAGCCGGTGCTGAGATCGTCATGCACTTCAGGGGTGCACCAGACGTGGTGCGGGCAGCCCTCACGCAAATTGAGCAAGCCCGCGCAGTGATCGATCTGGCTGTCGGTCAGCACGATCGCGCCGATGCCGGTGCCGCGCAGCACGTCGGGATTGTTCAATTCGGGCGAGGCCAGCAGCTGATGGCAAATATCCGGTGAAACGTTGCACAGTACCCAGTTTTTACCGTCGTCGCTGACGGCGATGGAAGACTGCGTGCGGCGCGTGGCGCTGATGCTGTGGCTGCGAACGCCCCGGCAGTTGTCGCAGTTGCAATTCCACTGGGGAAAGCCGCCGCCCGCTGCCGAGCCGAGAACTTTTATCTGCATGTCTGAACCAGAAAAAGAAGGAAAGAAATGCCCGCGCGAAAGGCGGGCAGACGGGCGATTAACGGTTGGAAATGTACAGCGTCACTTCCAGCCCCAGACGCAGGTCAACAAACTCAGGTTTAGTCCAGGTAGTCATAGCGGTGCTCCTTTACATGCATCGTGATAGTTCGAGCCCAATGAGAAATTTTCGCATTAGGCCGGCCCAATGTTGGCGAAATGTGACGAAGATCGCAACCTTTAAAGCGTAACCGGGTTATTCACCCCAGGTGGCGGCGAGCGCGTTCAGCCAGTTGCGCCAGGTCAGCTTCTCCAGCAGCCGGTTATCGAACCCGGCCTGCGCCAGCGCTTGCGTCAGGCGCGGCAGGCCGGCGGCGTCCTCCAACGGTTGCGGTACGTTGACCCCGTCAAAATCAGAGCCAAATCCCACGCGATCTTCACCAAGTTTAGCGATCAAATACTCAACGTGTTTAACAATTTCTGTTAGGTCGGTCGTTGCACTGTCACGTTTACCGTCAGCGCGCAGGAAGGCGGTGCCGAAATTGACGCCGACTATCCCGCCGCTCTGGGAGATGGCCTCCAGCTGTGCGTCGGTCAGGTTGCGCGGCTGCGGGCAGAGGGCGTGGACGTTGGAGTGGGTGGCGACCAGCGGTGCTCGGCTCAGCGCGGCGGTTTGCCAGAAGGTTTTCTCGTTCATGTGCGAGACGTCGATCATGATGCGGCGCTGGTTGCAGGCGCGGATCAGCGCCTCGCCGGCCGGCGTCAGGCCGGGGCCGGTATCGGGGGAGCCGGGGAACGGCCCGCTGACGCCGGTGCCGAAGGCGTTCGGCAGATTCCAGAATGGCCCGATGCTGCGCACGCCCAGCCGGTAGAAGGCCTCCAACTGCGTCAGCTCCGCATCGATCATGCCGGCGCCTTCGATATGCAGCACCGCGGCCATTTGCCGGTTGAGGCGGCACTGTTCTATCTCGGCTGCGGTGCGGCAGATGCGCAGCCGCCCCTGGGAAGCCTGTTCCAGCTGATAAAGGATAGCGATCTGCCGTTCGGCGATCGCCAGCGGATCGAAGGCGGCCTGCGCCTCCTCCGGCGTTTGATTACGCATCTGGGCGATATAGCTGACCGGGGGAATAAATACCGCGAACAGCCCGCCGCAGAATCCGCCGCGCTGCATGCGGGAGAAATCGAGGTGGCCCGGCGTGACGCGGGAATAAAAGGCGGCGACCGGATCGTCGTCATGCTGTAGCCACAGGTTGAGCAGCAGATCGTTATGGCCGTCGAACACCGGCCAGAGAGGGGGAAGCGTCATGGGCATTTCACTGAGTCAGGCATCGTGAATGCTATGTTCTCCCATCGCGCGAGGGGGAACAACCCTCAGGCTATGGGGGTTTTGCCGTCGTCTGGATCACTCGACATCAGCAGGGCAAAACTTAGTGACATTGTCACTATTCGCAAAGCGGTTCCTGCACGCGTTGGCGGCAGACCGTCAGCAGTAGCTGCCGCAGCCAGCGGTGATCCGTCTCGGCGTCCAGACGCGGATGCCACATTTGCGAGACGGTGATGGGCGGCGTTCTTACCGGCAGCTCGAAGACGCGCAGCGTGCCATCGGCAGGTTGAGCCTGCAGGAAAGAGGCGGGCAGCAACGCCAACAGGTTCGAGGCTTGCGCCACCGCCAGCGCGGCCGGAAAGCTCGGCACCACGGCGGCGATATGGCGTGCCAGCCCCAGCTCCGCCAGCGCGGCGTCTACCGGCCCGAGGATGCGCCCGCTGCGCGAGGCCACCACGTGGCCGCAGGCGGCGTAGTCGGCGGCGCCGATCTCGCGCTGCTGCGCCAGCGGATGTGCGGTTCTCATCACGCCGACGAAGCGATCGCGGAACAGCGCCTGCAGGCGGATTTCCGGGCCCATGTCACCCAGCACGCCGATCTCCAGATCGACCAGCCCTTCACGCAGGGGGCGGTCGCTTTTCTCCGGCTTGGGCGCAAAGCGCAACCGTACCCGCGGCGCCTGTTCGGCAGCGGCGGCGATCAGCGTCGGGCCGAAGGCCTCGACGAAGCCGTCGTTGGCGCGCAGCGTGAAGGTACGATCCAGCGCGGCGGGATCCAATGCTCCCTGCGCCGGGCGCAACACAGCGCGCGCTTCGAACGTCGCGTGCCGCGCCCGCTCGCACAGCGTTTCGGCATAGGGCGTCAGCACCATATGACGGCCGGCGCGCACCAACAGCGGATCGCCGGTGGCCGCGCGCAGTCGGCTGAGGGTACGGCTCATCGCCGAGGGGCTTAAACCGAGACGGCGCGCCGCGCCGGCAACGCTGCCCGCCGTCAGCAGCGCGTCGAGCGCGATCAGCAGGTTGAAATCCGGGTCGGTCATGCGTTTATCCTGTGGCGCTGGAAATAGGGAAGGCGTTTGCTGCAGTATATCAGCGTAAGCGCTGCGTCTCCTGCGATTGATGAGCAATAAAAAAGCCGATAACAAACGTTATCGGCTTTACAGGCAGGGGGACGACGTTACGCCGGCAGCTGCTGTGCGGTTTTCTCGACCAGCGCCAGCAACAGCTTGATGTCTTCCAGCGTCACGATCGGGTTCAGCAGCGTCATCTTCAGGCAGGTCACGCCATCGAACTCGGTCACGCCGACGTTGGCGCGGCCCGATTCCAGCAAGGCGTCGCCGATGCGCTGGTTGAACAGGGCGACGGCCGCGTCGCCTTTCGCCGCCAGCTGCGCCGGACGGTAACGGAACAGCACGCTGGCCAGCTGCGGCTGCATCACCAGTTCCAGCGATTCCTGGTCGGCGATGTAACGCGCCACCTGTTGCGCCAGCGTGACGCCGTGATCGATGATCTCGGCGTATTGCTTCTGCCCCAGCGCTTCCAGCCCCATCCACAGCTTCAACGCATCGAAGCGGCGGGTGGTCTGCAGCGATTTGGAGACCAGGTTCGGCACGCCTTGCGCCTCGTCGAACTCGGAGTTCAGGTAGGCCGCCTGATAGCGCATCAGCTCATAATGGCGCGCGTCTTTCAGCAGGAAGGCGCCGCAGCTGATGGTCTGGAAGAACTGCTTGTGGAAGTCCAGGGTGATGGAGTCCACCAACTCCAGGCCGTCCAGGTAGTCGCGGTACTGCTCGGAGAGCAGCAGCGCGCCGCCCCAGGCCGCATCCACGTGCACCCAAATTTTCTGCTCCGCCGCCAGCCGCGCGATATCGCGCAGCGGGTCGATCGCGCCGGCGTCGGTGGTGCCGGCGGTGGCGACGATCGCCATCACCTGCTCGCCGTTGGCCTTCGCCTGCGCCAGTTTGTCCGCCAGATCGTTCACGTCCATGCGGGCGAAGCGATCGGTTTTCACCAGGGTGACGGACTGGTAGCCGAGGCCCATCAGCGCCATGTTCTTCTGCACCGAGAAGTGGGCGTTTTCAGAACAGAACACTTTCAGCTTGCGCAGATCGCCCACCAGACCGTCCTGCTGCACGGAGTGGCCCTGACGCGCGAAGAACGCATCGCGCGCCAGCATCAGCCCCATCAGGTTGCTCTGGGTGCCGCCGCTGGTGAACACCCCGGCGTCGCCGGGCTGGTAACCGACCTGGGCGCGCAGCCACTCGATCAATTTCATTTCGATCAGCGTGGCCGACGGGCTCTGATCCCAGGAGTCCATACTTTGGTTGGTGGCGTTGATCAGCACTTCGGCGGCCTGGCTAATCACCAGGCTCGGGCAGTGCAGGTGCGCCACGCATTGCGGGTGGTGCACCGACAGGCTGTCTTTCAAAAAGTACTCGATGGCGCGCTCGATCGCCGCCTGGTTGCCCAGGCCTTGCGGGGTGAAGTCGAGCTGGATGCGCTCGCGCAGTTCGGCAACGCTTTTGCCCTGATACATCTCGGGCTGTTGCAGCCACTGCACGACGGCTTCACTGCTCTGTGCGATCGCCTGGCGGTAAGCCTCGGCGCTGTGCGCCGAGGAAGCCAGAATCGGGTTTAACTTGGACATCGCGGTTATTCGCTCCACTCAGACTGGCTTGACGCCGGCGGCCAACAGCGCCTGCTCAAATTTATCCAGGAAAATACCCAGCTCATCGTTGGTGATCAGCAGCGAAGGCAGCAGACGCAGCACGCAGCCGTTGCGCCCACCGCGCTCCAGGATCAGACCGGATTCGAAGCATTTCTTCTGCAGCAGCGCGGACAGCTCGCCATCGGCCGGGTAGCAGCCCATGTGATCCTGCGCTTCGTTCGGCTTGACGATCTCGATGCCGATCATCAGGCCCAGACCGCGGACGTGGCCGATCACCGGATAACGTTTCTGCAGCTCGGCCAGCTTGCCTTTCAGCCACTCGCCCTGAGCGGCCACTTTGTCAGCGACCTTATGCTCTTTCAGGTACTGCAGGGTGGTCAGGCCGGTGGCCATCGCCAGCTGGTTGCCGCGGAAGGTGCCGGTGTGGTGGCCCGGTTCCCAGGCGTCGAACTCTTTTTTGATGCCCAGCACCGCGAGCGGCAAGCCGCCGCCGACCGCTTTCGACATCACGATGATGTCCGGCTCGATGCCCGCGTGTTCGAAGGCGAACAGCTTGCCCGTACGGGCGAAACCGGCCTGAACTTCGTCGATGATCAGCAGAATGCCGTGTTCCTGGGTCACTTTGCGGATGCGCTGCAGCCACTCGGCCGGCGCCGGGTTAACCCCGCCTTCGCCCTGAACGGCTTCCAGGATCACCGCAGCCGGTTTACGCACGCCGCTTTCCACGTCGTTGATCAGGTTGTCGAAGTAGTAGGTCAGCGCCTTGACGCCGGCTTCACCGCCGATGCCCAGCGGGCAGCGGTATTCATGCGGATAAGGCATGAACTGCACTTCCGGCATCATGCCGTTGATCGCCGCCTTCGGCGACAGGTTGCCGGTGACCGACAGCGCGCCGTGGGTCATGCCGTGGTAGCCGCCGGAGAAGCTGATCACGCCGGAACGGCCGGTGTGCTTTTTCGCCAGCTTCAGCGCGGCTTCCACCGCATCGGCGCCGGACGGGCCGCAGAACTGCAGGCAATACTCTTTGCCTTCGCCAGGCAACAGAGAGAGCAGGTAATCGGAGAAACGATCTTTCAACGGGGTCGTGAGATCGAGAGTATGTAACGGCAAGCCGCTGGTAATGACATTTTGGATGCTTTGCAGGACGTCGGGGTGATTATGTCCAAGAGCCAACGTTCCCGCCCCGGCCAGGCAATCAAGATATTGATTATTCTCAACATCAGTGATCCAAACGCCCTGGGCTTTCGCAATTGCCAACGGCAATTTGCGCGGATAACTCCTAACATTCGACTCAAATTCGGCTTGACGCGCCAAATAGGTTTCATTGTTTCCGTTTAATGAGTTTGCAACTAAAGTATCAATACGGACTTTATCCGTCATCATATCTCTCCTACAACCGAAGGTCTCAAGACGCAACGATTGAATTAATGAATTAGAAAAGTAACTGCCTTGTGAAAAGCGCGACCAATATATGGCTTTTTCGCCTGGGACTCAATAGCCGATTTTGTTTTGAATTGTTTAGTTTTTTCTTAGGCTCATCAATATGTTGTTGATTTGTTGACCGTTGGTTTTGCCGGCAGAAAACAACATTTCTTTAACATTGCGTAAAAATCCTTTTCTGCTTTCCTTTGGCTGCTTCTTTAATGCATTTATTATTAAGGTGAATTTCCGATTAATAACATAAATAGAAAATAGCGGCTTATTTTCATCTATTCACCACCTTAAGTCCTATAGCGGTTATATACACAAAATTTGTGATGAATATAAGCGGTCGAGCGTTAAAAGCGCAGTATCCAGAGTGGTGATTTCTTGCAGATTTTACGTAGCGCGATCAAAACAGCGGGATTTTTGTGCGGTGCCGGCATGTCTGCCGGCGCCGCGGTCATTAACGTTGCCGTAACCAGGCATGATAGCGCCGCAGAGTGCGGCGGGTGCGCCACCGATCGATGAGCAGCGACCACAGCGGGGAGTAACGCACGTTGCGCGTCCGATTGCGGCTCAGAGCGTGCATGCGGCGCTTGATCAGCGCCATGCGGGCGAGCAGCGTCAGCGTTTTGTCGCGCCATTTTACCGGCGCGGGCAGCGCATGAGGGGCTTCGCCGGTTTGCCAACGGCGCGGCAGATCGGGAATTTCCGCCATGGCGGTGGCGATGCCGACCACCGCGACGCCGCTGTTCAGCACCCGTTGCGCCACCGTCGGGCGGGTGATGCCGCCGGTGGTCATCACCGGCATGCGGGCTACTGCGGCGAGATCGCGGGCGAAGGTCAGAAAATAAGCTTCACGCGCCAGGGTACTGTCGTCTGCCGTTTCGCCCTGCATCGCCGGGCTTTCATAGCTCCCGCCCGATAACTCCACCAGATCGACCGGCAGTTCGTTGAGCATCAGCAACACCTGCCGGGCTTCGTCCGGCGAAAAGCCGCCGCGCTGAAAATCGGCGGAATTGAGCTTTACCGCCACGCAAAAACCTGGCGAGACCCGCTTGCGCACCGCGCGCACCACCTCCAGCAGCAGGCGGGCGCGATTTGCCAGCTCGCCCCCCCAACGATCGCTGCGCTGGTTGGCCAACGGCGACAAAAACTGAGAGATCAGGTAGCCATGCGCCGCGTGGATCTGCACGCCGGTAAACCCGGCCCGTTCGGCGGCGTGCGCGCTGGCGGCAAAGCGGGCGATCACCTCGGCAATCTGCGCTTCGCTCATGGCTTCCGGCTGCGCGAACGCTTTACTGTACTTACCCATGGCCATCGGAATGGCGGAGGGAGCCCAGGCGTTGCCGCCCATGTCGGCCATTACCTGGCGGCCCGGGTGGCTGAGCTGCATCCAAACCTGCGCGCCTTCCTGGCGCGCGGCCTTGGCCCAGGTTTCGAACGAGGCGAGCGGCGTATCCTGTTCCAGCACCACGCCGCCGGGTCCGGTCATGGCGCGGCCGTCGATCATCACGTTACCGGTGATGATAAGACCGGCGCCGCCGATACCCCAGTGGCGATACAAGCGCCATAGCGCGGGGCCGGGCAGTTGGCCTTCATCGGCCAAATTTTCTTCCAACGCGGCTTTGGCCAAACGGTTGGTCAGGCGGCTGCCGTTGGGCAGTGTCAGTGGGGTAAACATCGGGTTTGCGCTCCTGTCGCAGGGGGAATGGCGCTATACTAGGTTTAAAGTTAACTTTAAGGTCAATAGGGCATGAAGATCGGAGAATTGGCGGAACGGGCCGGCGTGGCCGCCTCGGCGATACGCTACTACGAGCAGCAGGGGCTGCTGCCCAAAGCGGTGCGCGGCGTCAACGGTTATCGGGTGTATAGCGAAAGCGCGCTGGAACGGCTGCATCTGATCCAAATTGGCCAGAATCTGGGCTTTTCGCTGCAGGCGATCCAACGCGTGCTGGCGCTGCAGGGCAGCGCTTATGAGGATGGGTTGATACAGGGCGTCGAGATCCGTCTGGCGGAAATCGAGCGGATGTTGGTCACGCTGAATGAGCAGCGAGAAGCATTGCTGGCGACCCGACTTACCTTGCTGGGATCCGGCGTGGCGGGGTTATGCCAGGTCAAAAATGAAAAGTTGGCCGGTGCGTGGCCGGCCTGCACAGATTAGCGGCGTTTAAAGGCGGAGCGCCCGGCATATACCGCCGCGGTGCCCAATTGGTCCTCAATGCGCATCAGCTGATTGTATTTTTCGATGCGCTCACCGCGGCACGGCGCGCCGGTTTTCACATGGCCGGCTCGCATCGCAACCGTCATATCGGCGATAACGCTGTCGACGGTTTCGCCGCTGCGGTGCGAGATAAAGGCGCCCCAGCCGTTTGCCTGGCAAAGCTGCACGGCGGCGAAGGTTTCGCTCAGCGTGCCGATCTGGTTCAGCTTGATCAGCGCGGCATTAGCCAACCGTTCATCAATCCCGCGCTGGATGTATTTCACGTTGGTGACGAACAGATCGTCGCCGACCAGCTCCACCTGGTCGCCCAGGGCGTCGCTCAGAATACGCCAGCCGGCCCAGTCGTCCTCAGCCAAGCCATCTTCAATCAGCACAATGGGGAAATCCTGTACCAGCCGCTGGTAATAGGCCGTCATCTGGGTTGCGTCCAACTCGAGGTTCTCGCTGCGCAGGCGGTATTTGCCGTCGGCGTAGAATTCACTCGAGGCCGGATCCATGCAGATAGCGATATCTTCTCCCGGTCGGTAGCCGGCTTTCTCTATCGCCTGCACGATCAGCTCCAGCGGCTGGCGGTTTGAGGCGACCGCCGGCGCGAAACCGCCTTCGTCGCCGACGCCGACCGACAGGCCTTGTTCCAACAGGATTTGGCGCAGCGCCTGATAGACTTCACTGCCCCAGCGCACGGCCTCGCGCAGCGACGGCGCGCCCAGAGGGGCTATCATAAACTCCTGAAAGTCCGCCCCTTGCCAACGGGCGTGCACGCCGCCGTTGATGATATTCATGCAGGGCACCGGCAGCAGGTTGGCGCCGATGCCGCCCAGATAACGATACAGCGGCAACTGAGACAATTGCGCCGCGAGGCGGGCGGCGGCCAGAGAAACGCCGAGCAGGGCGTTGGCCCCCAATCGACTCTTGTTCTCGCTGCCGTCCAGCGCGATCAGCCGGCGGTCAATCTCCTGTTGTTGGCGCACATCCACCCCGCGCAGCGCCTCATTGATCGCCGTTTTGACGCTGTGCACCGCCTCCAATACGCCTTTGCCGCCGAAACGGTGCGGATCGCCGTCGCGGTGCTCCACCGCCTCGCGCGACCCGGTGCTGGCGCCGGAGGGGACCGAAGCCCGGGCCACGACGCCCGCCGCGCTCATTTCGACTTCGACGGTCGGGTTGCCGCGCGAATCCAGGATTTCTCTGGCGGTTACGTTTTCAATCTCATAGCTCATGGGTAGTCACCTCATTCTAGGGAGTTGGCACATGCTTTATCAGCACGTCGATGGACAAATGGTTAATGAACTCGAAGCCGAAGGAGGAAAAGACGCCGAACGGACGGTTCTGATGGCCTAACAGCAACAGATCGACGCCTTCGCGGGCAATCAGGGCTTCGACGTCTTTGAAGCGATGGATACTGACAATTGCGCGCACCTCCAGGGGGATTGAGCAGTCCTCCACCAGACGGCTGAGCATGGCCTTGGCGGCGATCACCTCGCTGGACTGGCGATCTTTGGTCAGCGAATCGCTGAGGTAGTCCAGCTCGGCATAGTCGGCACTGATGTGCGCCACGGTAATGCGCGTATTCATCTGCTGATTGAGGCGTTCGGCATGATGCAACAGCAGCCGGCCGTCGCGTTCATCCTGCACCAGCAGTAAAGCATGTTGGTAGAGCGGCATGACTTATCTCCCTGCGTTGGCGATCTGGCGGGTTAACCACGGTAAAACCTCTTTTTTCCGGCTCGTCATGCCGGGCAGAGACACCTGACGAATGTCGAGCACCCGGTTCGGCGAGAAATACAGGGTGGAGCGACGGCAGGTGATATCGGTGACCAATAGCGCGGCCATCTCCAGCCCGGCTTCCTGCTTCGTGTGTTCAAGCGCCTGTTGCAGTGCGGGCAACAGCGGATCGATGTCGCTCATGGTCCGCACTTCTATCTGCGACAGCAGCAGCGAGACGCTATGGATGCGGTAATTCTTGGCGTCGCGGTGCAGCAACTGCGCGGCGGATTGCCCCGAGAGATCGGTTTTGGCGGCGAGCAGCCCGGCGGTGAAGGCGTCATAGTCGACATGAGAAATTGCGCGTAACCGTTCGGCGGCCAACCGATCCTGCTCGGTGGTGGTCGGGGCGCTGAGCGCGACGGTATCGCTCAAAATGGCGCCCAGCAGCAGCGTGGCCTGGGCGGAAGAAAGCGGCATCGGCCTTTCCGCCGCCAGGATCTGCAGGATCACGGTGGCGCAACAGCCGACGGCGCGAACCCAGACATCGGGCGGATTGCGAGTGATTAATGTGCCCAGCCGGTGATGGTCGATAACGCCGACCACATCGCTGTCGGGCAATGAGGCCGGCCCTTGTTCGACGTCGGTAAAATCGACCAGCCAGACTTTACGGTCACGGAGATCGCCTTTCAGCAGCGGAGGCGCTTGTACGCCGGCGGCGGCCAGTATGTAGCGGGTTTCCGGCGTCAGTTCGCCAAGGCGGAAAGCGACGGCCGGTTTGCCGAGGTGATTGAGCCAGTCCGCGACCACCAGCGCGCTGCAGATGCTGTCGCTGTCGGGATTTTTATGGCCGAAAACGTACAGCGGCATTTCCCGAACGGTGAGATCAGGCTGGGGCAGAAAAGGGGTAAAACGTGAGATTTCATTCATAGCGACTCCTGACATACCTGCCTAAAAAATAAAGCGAAGTTGTATATCAGGCGTCATCATCCGGTTCGAGCGAACGCGGCGGTTGGGAAAGGTGGAACACCATCACCTTGTGAACGACTGTAGCGCAGCGCGGTGACAAACGCAACGCCCGGCAAAGCTGGCGAGAATGCGCAATCGGATTGATACTGAGTGAGTCTATGATGGACAAGGATATTTGCCGCTAACCGACGGAAACGCTGAACGGACTCACGCCGGCTATGCCGGGTCCGTCGGTGACACAATGGGAGACAACATGCTCGAACCCTGCTTCCCCGAAAACGAAGCCGAACGCCTGTCGGTATTGCATTCGCTGAACGTGCTGGATTCAAACTCGGTGGAAAAACTGGATCGCATCACGCGGCTGGCGGCGAAATACTTCGGCGTGACCATCGCGCTGGTGTCGCTGATCGACCGGGATCGCCAATGGTTTTTATCGCGTTACGGTCTGGATGCCCGGGAAACGCCGCGCAATATCTCGTTTTGCGGCCATGCTATCTTGCAACGCGAAGCGCTGGTGGTGCCCGATACCGCCAAAGACCCGCGCTTTTTCGATAATCCGCTGGTGATTGGCGGGCCGCGGATCGGTTTTTACGTCGGGCAGCCACTGCTGTCGCTCGACGGGTTGCCGCTCGGCACCCTGTGCATTATCGACAGCCAGCCGCAGCCGTTTTCCCCGGAACAACTGGCTGACCTGCACGATTTCGCCGCCGTGGTGGAGGAGTATTTGCAGAGCATTGAACGCCACGTCTATACCGAAAACCTGAAGTCCAATCTGCAACGCTCGGAAGCCCTGTTCGAACAGACCTTCGCCCAGGCGGCGGTAGGGATGGCGCTGGTATCGCTGCAGGGGTATTGGCTGCGGGTCAATCCGCGCATCTGCGAAATGTTGCGCTATTCCGAGCGCGAGCTGATGGATCGCACCTTTCAGGACATTACCTATCCGCTCGATCTCAACACCGATCTGGAAAAACTGCAGCAACTGCTGAGAAACGAGATCAGCACTTACTCGCTGGAGAAACGTTATTTCCGCGCCGACGGCTCGATCATCTGGGTGCAGCTGACGGTGGCGTTAAACCGGCTGCCTAACGGCAAGCCGGACCATTTCATCTCGGTTATCGTCGATATCAGCGAGCGCAAGGCGGCGGAGGCCGATCTGTTCGCTCTGCAACACGAGCTGGAACAACGCGTCGAAATCCGCACGCGGGAGCTGAACGTGGTCGTCAAGAAGCTCAACGAAGAGATTGAAACCCGGGTGCTCGCCGAATGTCAGCTCAGTGCGGAGAAGGAGCGTTTGCGCGCCATTACCGACAACATGCCGGCCTTAATCAGCCAGATCGACGGCAATGAACGCTACCTGTTCGCCAACAGCGCCTACAAAACCTGGTTCGGGCTGGAGGAGTCCAGTCTCAGAGAAATGACGGTGCGCGATTTCATGGGGGAAAGCGTTTATCGGATAGCAAAACCGATGATCGAACGGGCCCTCGCGGGCGAAATGGTGAGTTTCGAGAATGAGCTCCAGACCCAGAAGGGATTGCTGATGATCCACACCACGCTGGTGCCGTGTGAAGCGCAGGGGTTTTACATTCTGTCGATGGACATTACCGAGTTGAAGCGGCTGCAGCAGCGGCTGGAATATGACGCAACCCACGACATGCTGACCGGATTGACCAATCGCCGCGCGTTTCTGCGCCGGCTGTCGGGCACGCTGCAGGCCTGTTGCCATCAGCGGCAGATGGCGCTGTTGTTTATCGATCTCGACGGGTTCAAAACCCTTAACGACAGCTATGGTCATGACTTCGGCGACGCGATCCTGAAGACATTCGCCACATTGCTCAGCGCCTGCGCCGGCGAGCACCACAGCGTCTCGCGCCTGGCCGGTGACGAGTTCACGGTGATCCTGTGGCCGTTGACGGATCCGCGGCGCGAAGTCAGCGAGTTTTGCGAAAACGTGTTGGCGCAACTGGCCAAAATTACGCAGATCGGGCCGCAGAAGGTACGGCTTTCCGCCAGCATCGGCGCGGCCATTTCCCCACGCGGCGATGTGACGGAGGAGATGCTGCTGACCCGCGCCGACGGCGCGATGTATCAGGCGAAATCGGCCGGAAAGGGCACTTATGCCATCTGCGAGCTGTGAGCGTGCAACGGTGGCGGTCTCAGGGTAAGCTGTTTTTTCTTTTCCTGTGAGCAGAACTCCGGATTTATTGCATGGCGTCAAATCATCAACATACCGACTGGCTCGAACTGCGGCGCGATGACGAAACGGGTATTGAGAGCGTCAACGCCCACTTTCAGGGGCATGCCTACGATCCTCACGATCATGATGAAATGCTGGTGGGCGTCACGCAGCAGGGCTTGCAGCGTTTCAATTGCCACCGCTCGCTGCATACCAGCCGGCCGGGGCGCGCCATGCTGATCGAGCCGGGCGCGGTGCACGATGGTCATGCGCCGCAGGCCGAAGGGTTTACCTATGCGATGCTTTATCTGCCGCAGCGCTGGGTCTCCGACGCGATGCAGCGCCGCGGATTGGGGGACGCTTCAGTGCTGGAGGGCGCTTTCCACAGCACGTTGACCGACGATCCGATGCTGGCGACCGCGATACAGCAGGCTTTTTTTGCGTTGCATCAGAGGGAAGGCCGGCTGGCGCGCGATCAAAGCCTGGACCAACTGCTGACGCTTTTGGCGCGGCATATACGCGTCAGGCCAACGTCCCAAAGCGATGACGCTTTGATTGAGATGAATCGTTTACGGGACTACTTGCACGAGCACATGGCGGATAATCCCAGTCTGGAGGAGCTTGCGCTTCAGTGCGGCCTGGATCGTTTCCGTCTGACTCGCCAATTCACCCGCGCTTTCGGCCAGTCGCCGCATGCTTACCTGATCCGGCTGAGGCTGCGTGCCGCGCGACTGTTACTGGCGCAGGGGGAAGAGCCGGCGCAGGTCGCCATGCAGGTAGGCTTTGCCGACCAGAGTCATTTGGGCCGCTGGTTCCGGCGCGCCTACCGTTTATCGCCGGCGGCCTATCAACGCCAGTGCACAAACGTTCTATACCGCTGACTCGCTCATCGCCGATGATGCGCTTTTAAGAGCACAACGGAGTAAAGCGAAACATGTTTGATACCAAGATAGCGTTTATCGTGCGTGACGATCTGCAAACCTGGCAGCGGCTGAACGTGGTGGCCTTTCTGGCGACGGGGATCGCCGCTGCGGCCCCGGAGATTATCGGCGAATGTTACGTGGATGCGGAAGGCAGGCGCTACGGCGGCATTTCCGGGCAGCCGATGCTGATTTTCGCCGCGGACCTGCCGGGCCTGCAAAATGCGCATCGTAAAGGGCTGGAACGGGAATTGACGCTGATCCCCTATGTGCACGCCATGTTCTCGACCGGGCACGATGAAGCCAACCGGCAGGTTTTTCTCGCTGAAAACGCGGACAACCTGGATTTGGTCGGCCTGGCGCTGCGCGGGCCGAAGAAAGCGGTGGATAAGGCGATAAAAGGGCTGACGCTCCACGCCTGAGAATACCGTTAGCGCGGTGCGTTTCCAATACGGCGCTTAGGCCTGGAACGTCTGCAGCCAGGCGGCGAATTTTCTCACGATCTCATCGTCCCGATCGCGCAACAGCAGGGAGTAAACGCCGGTTCGGATAGTCAACGCCGGGAAAGGCGACACCAGCCGACCGGACGACAGATGTTTGGCGCAGAACAGGTAAGGTACGACGGCCAGCCCCAGGCCGTCTTCGGCCGCCTGAATGGCGGCGAAGGTATGGTCGAGCGTGAGCGGCGGCGGTGAGGCGTCCAGCGCCGTCGGGTAGGTATTCAGCCAGCTGTGCCATAAATCTTCCCGGGCGCGAATGCGGATGGCGGTATGCCCGGCCAGCCTGGCGGGCGCACTGACCGGCATGGCGCGCAAATAGCTCTGGCTGCAGACCAGCAGGCTGTCTTCCTGCAGGAAAGGGATCGCCTTCAGCCCGGAGAAGTGCGCGGGATCGCGCCGGATCGCCACGTCAAACGGCGTATTGCGATCGACGGCGCCGGTGCTGGTGGTGATATCAACCGCGATCCCCGGATGTATCTCATTGAATGCCGCCAGCTTTGGCATCAGCCAGTGCATGGTAAACGTCGGCAGGCTGTGCACTACCAGCCGCTGCCGGCCGGCGCTCGCTTTCAGCGCGCTTTCCGCCGCAAACAATTCGCTTATCACCCGAGACGCGGTGCGCGAAAAATTCTCACCGGCCGGCGTCAGCCGCACGGACTTGTGCGCGCGATAAAACAGCGTGATCCCCAGCTGTGCTTCGAGACTGCGAATATGGCGGCTGACCGCGCCGGTGGTGAGAAACAGCTCATCCGCAGCGGCGCTGAAGCTGCCAAGACGGGCGGCGGCTTCGAAAGCGGGCAGGTGCGGCAGGGAATAAAGTCGCTTCATAGGTTGAGTTTAGCTCAACCAAATGAGGGAGAAAAGATCGTTTGTCGGCCATTGATTTTGCTCATTATTATGGCGCATTCTCCCTTGTCTGTGAGTGTGTCATGCTGACGTTTTCCCCGCCTGTCGCCCGTGTTAGTCGAGTCATCCTCACCCATCGATGGACAGGGAGGCGGCGCTGAGATGCGAGCTTTCTTTCTGCTTTGCGTAAGCCGGGCCGGCCTCTGCCTGGGCACCATGATGTTCGCCGGCGCGCTGCCGACCATCAGGAGCGAGTGGCAGCTCGACGCCGCTTCGGCCGGCATGGTGCAGACGGTGTTCAGCCTGACCAACGCCCTGGCGTTGCTGGTGGCCTCCTGGTGGTGTGATTCGTTGGGCGCCCGCCGGGTTTATCTGCTGTTCTCCTGGCTGGGCGCCGCTGCGTTGATGCTGTTCGCCGTATTTGCCCATTCTTATCTCGGCGCGATGGTGTTGATGGCCTTCGTCGGTTTGACGCAGGGCGGGGCTTATACGCCGGCGCTGCTGTTGGCGATGGGGATGAACGGTCCGGCGCGGCGCGGTTATGCCATCGGCATGGTGCTGGCGGCCAGTTCGCTGGGGTATTTTCTGTCGGTTTTCATCGCCGGTTGGAGCGCCATGCGCTGGGGCGCCGGCGTGGCGTTTTCTCTGTGCGCCGCCGGTGCGTTACTGGGAGCGCTGGCGGGATCGTTGGCCCTGGTCGGTTATCGGGAACCGCAACCGCGCACGCTGGGGAGGAAGACGAAATGTGAAAGCTATGCTATCACCGATGCGACCCTGCTGTTGCTGATCGGGTATATCGCCCACAGCTGGGAGCTGCTCGGCAACTGGGCCTGGGCGCCCAGCCTGGTCAGCGAGGCGTTGAGCGGCTTCTCTCTGGATCCGCTCAGCGCCGGATTGATCGTCGCGGCGGTGATCCACCTGGCGGGCATGGTGGCTACATTGATTGTCGGCACCGTTTCGGACTATTTCAATCGCGCGTCGGTGCTGATGTTTATGGGCGCCGCCGGCGCATTGGGTTCGCTGTTGATGGGATGGTCGGCGAACTGGGGGCCGGGCTGGACGCTGCTGCTCGTCAGCATCGGCAGTTTCTTCATCCTCGGCGACTCCGGGGTGCTGTCGGCTGCGATGGCGGACAACGTGCCGCCGCAACAGCTTGGCAGCGTGATGGGCTGGCGATCGTTGCTGGGGTTCGGCATCGGTTCGTTCGCCCCGTTATCCTTTGGCGTGGTGATGGATACCACCCACAGTTGGGGCGCGTCTTACGCCGTGCTGGCCTGCGGCGGCGGGGTAGCCTGTCTGGCGGCATGGCTGCTTTGGCGACAACATTTGAAATGAGGCACGGGCATCATTAATGAATGAGAAAACATCAGGTTACCGCTCAGCGAGATTTATTGATAATGGAATGTGAAAAGATGGATATCACCGCGATTGCCGCTCAGTTTGGGTTGGAGGCCACACAGCCGCCGCTCAGTCTTTATCCCTATGCGCCGGTTTATAAGATAGGGGAACATGTGCTGAAGCGCACCCGTCCGACGACGGATGAAGCCCATGCGCTGGCGGCGTATCTCGCCGAGTTGCGTTATCAGGGCGTAGATATCGTAGTGCCGACGGTGTGTCCGCAAGAGATGGAGGGAAGCATGTGGGTGGTTTATCCCTATATCTCGGGAGAGAAATATGCAGGCCGCGATGAACAGATCGTGGCGGCCGGCAGGCTGCTTGGTCGAATACACGCGCTGTCTCCGACAAACCATAACGCCGGGCTGACGACCTATGACGAGTACGAGCTGACTGAAGAAGACATCTTGGCGGATCTGGATGTGATCGCCGACCATGCGGCTGGGCAGGGGATTACTCTCGATATCACGGCGTTCAAAGCACGCATGCTGCAGATTGCCGAACGGCAGATGGCGCTGAAAGAACAGGCTCTTCCTTGTGTGGCGACGCCCTATGACTTTAAAGCCGATAACTTGGTGTATGTCGCGCCGGATAGGCCGGTGCTGATCGATCCCGATAACGCGCTGTTTTTACCGCGGGTATTTGACCTGGCGTTGGCGCTGCTGCTGTTCCACAATACCCTGGCTTCAGCCCCCGGCCGCGTCTTCAGCGTGTGGGAATGGCGACTGTTCTTGGCGGGTTACGGCGAGTCTGTCACGCTGACGGCCGATGAACTGCAGGGCTGGCATCAGGCAGTGGAACATCTGTTTCTCGACGAAGTGCTGTGGCTGATGGCGGACTTTGCCGATGGCTGGCGCGATCCCCGGCAGACGGCGCTGTTCGTCTCGCTGTTCAAGCTGCTGGATAATCTTTCCGGCTACGGATTAACACCGTAATGCGCTCAACGTTGCAGCGGTTTTTTGCGCCGTCGGCGAGGCTCTTATATATTTATTAGCATGCCTGAGGCAGGTTAGGCATGAAACGGCGGTCGATCGGGCCGCTGCAAGTACGACAGTTAATCCGTTCGCCAAGAGGCTGCGAGCCTGTGCTTTCGGTAGGGACAGCCGCCAATCGTTTCTACGGCGACCGAAGGCGGAGCAGCTACTCACCGGTCACGAGGACACTTACCATGCATAAGAGAACACTGGCGTCACTGCATTACGAAAACATGCCTTACGATGGGGTACACTTTCACATTTTGAAACGGGAGACGCCTGGCCATACGGCGTTGCTGAAGCTGGATGCGGGCAGCCGGCAACCGGCGCGTTTTCATCCGGGCTGGGTGAAACTGATGGTGCTGAGCGGTGAACTGAAGGTTGACGATCAGACGTTGCAACCCCATGAGATGTTGATCATTCCTGCCAATACCGCTTATACGGTACAGGCCATCACGGAAGTGATTTGTCTGGCGATTTCCGAGCTGGACGGCGCCGAGTTGGCCCGTTGATGAGATAACAACGTTGGATGGAGGAGAGCCTAGGCGCTCTCCCTATCCCTTCAGCAGTAAGCCGTCCCCCAGGCCGAGCTACCTGCTGATTGATGCGTACACCTCCTGATTATGCCACCGCGCTTTCCCTCTCCATCACTTTCGGCCGCGTCGCCCCCGCAACGAGCCGCCATCGCGCAGCGCATGCGCAACGTCATCGCCTCCGTTTTACGCAGAACGATGAAATTTTGGTGTAAATAGTGAGTTTCTTCGCATAAGGCCCCTGGTGTGGCTTGCGAGAACGTCACTATATGGAGGATCATGCGCTCCCTCTATCAAATAAAAGACATTCGCGTTATCAAAAGGGACAAACGATCATGGGATTCGAAGTCGACAACGCCGAAACGAAACGCATTGACCTCAGCAGCCACGAAAATTCCTCGTTCAAGGTGACGGGGCTGGTGAAACACTATCCGGCGGGCTTCGTCATTCCTTACCACTCGCATAAACGCTGTCATTTGCTCTATTCGCAACAGGGCGTTATGGCTGTCGAGGCGAGCAGCGGTCGCTGGATCGTGCCGCCCACCACCGCGGTTTGGTTGCGGCCGGGGGTAGAACATCAGATCGTCATGCAGAGCAACATCTGCGTTTACGGGATTTTGGTCGATGAAATCACCGCCGCGCGTTTGCCGCTGCGCGACGGCGTATTACAGGTTTCACCGCTGTTGCGAGAACTGATCGCCCAGTTGGCGACGCTGGCGCCTGAAGGGGCGGAGACCAAACGCAATGCGCTGCTCAGAGCGTTGTTCCTGGAGGAGCTGAGCCTGCAGCCGCAGCTGGCGCTGCATCTGCCTTGGCCGGTAGAGGTGAGAATGGCCGAAATTTGCCGGCAGTTGGTCATCACACCGGCCGACGAACGCGGTATTGAGGCCTGGGCCGATTCACTGTCGATCAGCGTAAAGACCTTTCAACGCCATTTCAGCCAACAAACCGGCATCACCTTCGGCCAGTGGAAACAACGCCTGCGGCTGCTGTCGTCCATTCCGCTGCTGCTGGCCGGCAACTCAATCATCCACGCCGCCTTCGAAAGCGGTTACGAGAGTCACAGCGCCTATTCGGTGGCGTTCAAAAAACTGTTTGGCGTTTCGCCTTCGCGCTTTACGCTATAGCCTTATGGCATAGCGCGCTTCTCCTATAGATTGAAGCAACCTAATGACGTATAAAGCAAAGCAGTCAACTTCCGAGGCCGCGTCCCGTGATAAAAATTGTCGTGTATCTGATTCTCGCCGTGACGATCGCCATTATTGCGGCAAGAGTCCTCTTTCGTTTGCCGGATATTTCCCAACGTTTACCGCAGGCGGCGTTGCCGGCGGATCCTGCCGCGCTATTGCCGGCGCGAGCCGCCGAACTGATGGCGGCGCATCCGGGCCTGAGCGGCGTGGTGCCGCTGGTCAGCGGCCACGATGCATTCGCCAGCCGCCTGGCGCTGGCGCGAATGGCGGAAAGGTCGATCGACGCCCAGTATTACATCTGGCATAACGACACCTCCGGGCAGATCCTGCTGAAAACCCTGTATGACGCCGCCCAGCGCGGCGTGCGTGTGCGGCTGCTCTTGGACGATAACGGCGTCGCCATGGACGAGACCCTGGCGGCGCTGAACGCCCAGGAAAACGTCGAGATCCGTCTGTTCAACCCATCAACCGTGCGCACGCCGAAGTTGGCCGGCTACGCCTTTGACTTTATGCGCATGAACCGGCGCATGCATAACAAGTCTTATATCGTCGATGGCGCTGTGGCGATCATCGGTGGCCGCAACATCGGCGACGAGTATTTCCAGGTCGGCGACGAAAACTATTTCCTCGATCTCGACGTGTTGAGCGTCGGTAACGTGGTGGCGGAAACCGCCGAGGTCTTCGATCGCTACTGGAACAGCGCTTCGGTGTTTGGCGTTGAGCAAATTATCCGAGGCAAAGGCAATCTTTCTGCTTTCCTGACGCAGGCCACCGCGACCGAAAGCAGTGACCGGGCCCGCAAACTGGCGGTGCAGCTGGAAACCAGTGCGGTGCGCTTTCGCGATGGCGCCGTGCAACCGGAATTCACCCAGGTCGAGCTGGTGGCCGACGATCCGGCGAAGGGATTGGGTAAAGCGTCGCGCGATCGTTTGATGGTGACGCAGCTCAGCAAGATCATCGGCGGCGTCAACCAGCAATTGGAGCTGGTTTCCGCCTATTTCGTGCCGGGCCGGGAAGGGGCGAGCTTTTTTGAATCGCTTGCCAAACAGGGAAAATCCATCCGTGTGCTGACCAACGCGATGAACACCACCGACGTGCTGGTGGTCCATGCCGGTTACGCCAAATACCGCCGAGATCTGCTGCAGGCGGGCGTCGAGCTGTTCGAGCTGAAATTGCGCGCCGGCCAACCGACGGGGCGCAAGGAACTCAAACCGCTGGGGCTGTCCGGCGCGGCGCTGCACGCGAAAACCTTCGCCATCGACGATAAGCGGGTGTTTATCGGTTCGTTCAATTTCGATCCGCGCTCGGCGCACCTGAACTGCGAAATGGGCTTTTTGATCGACAGCCCGACGCTGGCGGCCGACACCCGCCAACTGTTTGATGGCCCGCTCGAGTATGCCGCCTACCGGCCGACATTGACGCCCAAGGGTAAAATGGTGTGGAACGAAGCCTTCGAAGACGGCCACACCGAGGTGCACCAGCAAGAACCCGGCGCCGGCTGGGTAAAACGCATCGTTCTCACCGTGGCCGGCTGGCTGCCGATCGAGTGGATGTTGTAAGGGCGGCGAATGCCGCCGACCCCCGTTAAGTCAACTGTTGCAAAGAAACCTATCCTGCGCTTATCGGTTGGCTTCAGCATCACCAGAGAGTTTAAAAGTAAACAACGCTGTTTCATTAACGCTGCCTGGTATCCAGCAGCTGCGTGCGATAGCGCTTTTGGTGTCGCGATAGAACTCCGGGGTGCCCGTTAGTACGATATTTCTGGCTTTACCCTTATCATCAACATCAAACGTTGCGCTCACTTCGCCTTCACGTTTTTAATAGTATGGCCGCTCATAAAAGACTTGGCCGTCGCATCCCAGGTTAGGCGGTTGCTTTGCCGCTGGAACATTGCTGCCTGCACGCCAGGCATAGACGCAATCGTTCACCGCACTGGCTTTTTCACAGCCATCAGGTTGCAATGGCGCGCAGCCGGCAAGTGCCAGGCTCAGCGGGATGAGGGTGAATCGTGACATGGCGTTTCCTGCATGTTCTATCAATCAGATAACGCATATTTTCGCTTAGCGCAGGGTATTTAGAAAGAGAAGTTATGCGGCTTTCGCTAGGGTGTTAACCATTCTTTTCTTAAGCGATGCTCTACTCGAAAAGATGAAGGTAAATAGTTTGTCGGGGTGGGATTAATTCTTCGGTTAATTATATTTCTTATTTTACTTCGCTATTGGAATTATTGATGAAAGTGATTACTTTACAAGAAATTAAAATAGAAAAAATAACCTTTTCGATTATTCTTTCTTGTAATTACCTCGACAGAAACCAAAGGATCTTCCACCATGCGCATGATGAAAGCCGCCGCCTTTATCGACAGGGGGAGAATAGAACTCATTGAAAAGCCGATTCCTTCTCCTGGCCCCAACGATGCTTTGCTCAAAATAACCACGACTACAATCTGCGGTACCGATATTCATATTCTTAAGGGCGAATATGCCGTGCCTCACGGATTGACCGTGGGTCATGAGCCGGTTGGGATTATAGAAAAGCTCGGGAGCAATGTTAAAGGCTTTAATGAAGGGCAGCGGGCGTTGGCCGGCGCCATTTGCCCCTCTTTTACATCCTATGCCTGCCAGGATGGATTTCCTGCCCAGGACGGAGCCTATTTGCCGGAATGCCGTTGCCACGGATATAAAGCCACGGCGGGTTGGCGCTTCGGCAATGTTATCGATGGTACCCAGGCTGAATATGTACTGGTGCCTGATGCTGAAGCCAATCTGGCGCTCATACCGGACGGTCTGACGGATGAACAGGTGCTGATGTGCCCGGATGTGATGTCTACCGGTTTTAAAGGCGCGGAAAATGCCAACATTAAAATTGGTGACACGGTGGCCATCTTCGCCCAGGGGCCGATCGGTTTATGCGCCACTGCGGGCGCTCGTCTGCAGGGTGCCAGCCTGATTATTGCCATCAGCAGCTCTCCCGAAAAGCTGATGATGGCGGGAAAGATGGGGGCAAACGTCTTGCTGAATTACAAGGAAACCGATGTGATTGATGAAATATTCAAGATTACGGCGGGGCGTGGTGTGGACGCCAGCATCGAGTGTTTGGGGACGCAAGCCACCTTCAATCAAGCGCTGCGGGTGTTAAAACCCGGCGGCACCTTATCCAGCCTTGGCGTTTATAGCGAAGACCTCCATCTGCCGGTGAGTGCACTTGCCTATGGGTTAGGCGATCATACTATTCGCACGGCATTGTGCCCGGGCGGAAAGGAGCGGATGCGCAGAATGATGAGCGTCATCCAGCATGGCGGTTTGGATCTCAGACCGTTCGTGACGCATCGCTTTCGGCTGGAGAATATCGCAGAGGCCTACGCGTTGTTCGCGGAGAAACGCGATGGCGTGATTAAGTTGGCCATCACGCCATAAAGCCCATCGATACGGTTAGCGGCGGATTATTCCCCGTTATCCTTGAGACTGACCGTCGCCGTGCGGCCGGCGATCAGCTCGACGCCGTGGGGAACGCAGGAAGAGCTGGCCCGCATCGCCGGCTATTCGCTCAACGTTTCAAAGGGCTGGTTGGTAGCACCGCCATGGAATACCTCTCGCATTGGCGTATGCTGAAGGCGGCAGATCGCCTGCGGGCCGGTAAAGAAAACGTCGCGTCGATCGCCTACTCGTTGGGGTATGGCTCGGAAAGCGCGTTCAGCACCGCCTTCAAACGGGTGATGGCGCAGTCGCCGTCGCAGTATCGGCGGCAAATGCCGGCCGGGGCGAGTGAACCGGCGTGAAAGGGGGCGCCGCGGCCGTAGCCGCCGCGCCTGAGGCTACTGGCTGATCGTCTGCTGCAGCGCCTGAACGGAAGAGTCG